>NZ_JSXC01000033.1 GCF_000803215.1 Pectobacterium fontis | reverse complement strand
GTGATGGACAAGCCACTCTGGGCAACACCGTGATGAAAGGCAACGTGCGTAAGGTGCGTCGTCTTTATCATGACCGCGTTATCGCGGGTTTCGCAGGCGGCACAGCGGATGCCTTTACCCTTTTTGAGCTTTTTGAGCGCAAGCTGGAATTACATCAGGGTCATCTGGTGAAAGCCGCTGTCGAGCTGGCGAAAGACTGGCGTACCGATCGTATGCTACGCAAACTGGAAGCACTGTTGGCCGTCGCAGACGAAAATGCGTCACTGATCATTACCGGTAATGGCGATGTCGTACAGCCTGAAAACGACCTGATCGCCATTGGTTCCGGCGGGCCTTATGCGCAGGCCGCCGCGCGTGCTTTACTGGAAAACACCGAGCTGGGTGCCCGTGATATCGTCGAAAAATCGCTGGGGATTGCTGGCGACATCTGTATCTACACCAACCAGTTCCACACGATAGAAGAATTAGCCTCCAAGGCGTAAGGATCAACTATGTCTGAAATGACCCCGCGCGAGATAGTCAGCGAACTCGATAGCTATATCATCGGCCAGCATCAAGCGAAACGCGCTGTTTCCATCGCGCTGCGTAACCGCTGGCGCCGTATGCAGTTGGACGAAGCGCTCCGCCATGAAGTGACGCCTAAAAACATTCTGATGATCGGCCCGACTGGCGTAGGTAAAACCGAGATCGCTCGTCGTCTGGCGAAGCTCGCCAATGCGCCGTTCATCAAAGTAGAAGCGACCAAGTTCACCGAGGTCGGCTACGTGGGTAAAGAAGTGGATTCTATCATCCGCGATCTGACGGATTCCGCGATCAAAATGGTGCGACTCCAGTCCATCGAAAAAAATCGCTTCCGTGCGGAAGAGATGGCGGAAGAGCGTATTCTGGACGTGCTGATCCCACCCGCGAAAAACAATTGGGGACAGGCAGAAAGCACACCTGAGCCTTCCGCTACACGTCAGGCATTCCGCAAGAAACTGCGTGAAGGCCAATTGGACGACAAAGAGATCGAGATCGATCTGGCTGCCGCCCCCGTTGGCGTAGAGATCATGGCGCCGCCGGGCATGGAAGAGATGACCAATCAACTCCAGTCTATGTTCCAGAATCTGGCGGGCCAGAAACAGAAATCCCGCAAGATAAAAATCAAAGATGCCTTCAAGCTGCTGGTGGAAGAAGAAGCCGCCAAGCTGGTGAACCCGGAAGAACTGAAACAGCAGGCGATTGAGGCCGTTGAACAGCACGGTATCGTGTTCATCGATGAGATCGACAAAATCTGTAAGCGCGGCGAAAGCTCCGGCCCTGATGTGTCCCGTGAAGGCGTTCAGCGCGACTTGCTGCCGCTGGTCGAAGGCTGCACCGTGTCCACCAAACACGGTATGGTCAAAACCGACCATATCCTGTTTATCGCGTCCGGTGCGTTCCAGGTTGCCAGCCCATCCGATCTGATTCCTGAATTGCAGGGACGTCTTCCGATTCGCGTAGAGTTGCAGGCGCTGACGACGGAAGATTTCGAGCGCATTCTGACCGAACCGAGCGCCTCGCTGACCGAGCAGTACAAAGCGCTGATGGCGACGGAAGGCGTAGAGATTTCATTCACCGCCGATGGCATCCGTCGTATTGCCGAAGCCGCCTGGCAGGTCAATGAAAGCACTGAAAACATCGGCGCACGCCGTCTGCATACCGTGATGGAGCGCCTGATCGAAGACGTTTCTTACGATGCCAGCGAAATGAACGGTCAACGTGTTACTATTGATGCAGATTACGTCCGTAGTCACCTAGATGAATTAGTCGCAGATGAAGATCTGAGTCGATTTATCTTATAATCCGTTTTCGCAGATCGCATGATTAACGATAAAATGGGAGGCGCTGGCCTCCCATTTTTGTTTCTGACGTCGCCATCACTGACTTTTTTTATTTATAAACGGATGATTCACGCCATTGAATCGTCAATAAAAATCGAAGCACACCATGACCTTATTGACCCATAGCAGCAAAACCAAAGCCTGGCTGGATAGCCTGCGTCCACAAACGTTGCCATTAGCTTTTGCGTCCATCGTCACTGGCTCGGCGATTGCAAGCTGGCATAGCAGCTTTAAACCGGGCGTAGCATTACTGGCGTTGTTGACCGCCGGACTGCTGCAAATCCTCTCTAATCTGGCAAACGACTATGGGGATGCGATAAAAGGCAGCGATACCGAAGAACGCATCGGGCCATTGCGCGGTATCCAGACGGGCGCTATTACGCTGGCGCAACTGCGCAATGCGCTGATTGTCACCGTCGCGCTTACCATTATTTCCGGTGTGAGTCTGATCATTCTGGCGTGTGAAAAGCCCGAAGATATCTTTGGTTTCCTGATTCTGGGGCTACTGGCGATTTTTGCCGCCATCACCTATACCGTCGGCAACAAACCCTATGGGTATATCGGACTGGGTGATATCTCGGTGCTGATCTTTTTCGGCTGGCTCAGCGTCGCAGGGTCGTATTACCTGCAAACCGGGCACTTTGACAGCATCGTCATATTACCTGCCACGGCCTGTGGCCTGCTGGCAACGGCGGTATTGAACATCAACAATCTGCGCGATATCGACAACGATCGCATCAGCGGCAAAAACACGCTGGCGGTGCGTCTTGGTGCGGAAAAAGCGCGTTTCTACCACACGATGCTGCTGTTGCTGGCTCCGGTGTGCCTCGGCCTGTTTGCGACATTTTATCTGCACAGTCTGGCGGGTTGGCTGTTTATTCTGGCGCTCCCGTTGCTGATTAAACAGGCGCGCTATGTGCTACGTGAAACCAGCGCCTTCAGCATGCGCCCAATGCTGGAAAAAACGGTGAAAGGCGCGCTGCTGACCAACATTCTGTTCGCCGTTGGCGTGATACTGAGTTAAGCGTGGGCAAAAAGCGACGCGCATTTACTGATGCGCATCAAGTTAACATTTGATGATTTTGCCAACAGCCGCCAGAAAGGGATATACTCATGATCCCGGCGGCAAACAGACGTTAATCCTATGAAATACGATACTTCCGAACTGTGCGATATCTACCACGAAGAGGTGAATGTTGTTGAACCTCTGTTCTCTAACTTTGGCGGGCGTACTTCATTTGGTGGCAAAATCACCACGGTGAAATGTTTTGAGGATAACGGCCTGCTGTTCGATCTCTTGGAAGAAAACGGCCTCGGGCGCGTGCTTCTGATCGATGGCGGAGGCTCCGTGCGCCGTGCGTTGATCAACGCGGAAATCGCCCGATTGGCGACGCAAAATGAGTGGGAAGGCATTGTCGTTTATGGCGCGGTGCGTCAGGTTGACGATTTGGCCGAGCTGGATATCGGTATTCAGGCGATGGCGGCGATTCCGGTTGGTGCCAGCAGCGAAGGCATCGGCGAGAGCGATATTCGCGTCAATTTCGGCGGCGTCACCTTCTTCTCCGGTGACCATCTGTATGCCGACAATACCGGCATCATTTTAGCGGAAGACCCGCTGGATATTGAATAATATCGTTGAATTGTTGGGGAATTGATGGCGTCGAGCGATGATAATGGGTAGATCGTAAAGACGCTGTGAATGCATCCCTGTACGCTCGAGCCGCGCAATATGAATCTCATCCCTGAGATTCACCCTTACAGGGCCGTCGCAAGCGACGTTCAAAAGCGTCACTGACGCTTTTGTCCCTGGCGCGGACGCTTTACTCTTCTATCCCATTATCACCGTTCTAATTCAGTGGAATAGGTTTCTCAAACTGTCAAAATTCCGATTAGACTTCTTCCATTTTGCCTAACAGCGCGCGCAGGCGCTCTTGCCACACCACTTGCTCTTCTTTCAACTGTTCGTTCTCGCGCACCAGCGCCTCACGCGAACCTGCCGCCGCCTGAACATCCTGCGACAGCGCGTTGTTCTGTTCTTTCAGCTCTTCAATTTCCATTTGCAACAGCGTGATAGTATCAATCGCCTGCTGAACTTTCGCTTCCAGCTTTTCAAACACTTCAAATGACATTCTTCAAACCCCTTTTAATCGCAACAAGGCAAAGATCGGTTAACGCTGGCTTTCGGACTCTTAACCAACACCCCACGGTGTCGCGTCATCCGTCCGTAAACATAATCCTGACCACGGGACGGCTGGCAAGACAGACCATAGCGAAATTGTATGTAGCCAATAGTCCTCTGTCTAGCAGACATCCCTTACTACGCGAGTGTGGCAGCTTTTCTTACGTAACACTATCAGTAGAAACTGAAAAATGGCAGTACACATGTAAAACCACCGCGAACGCTTCTCCACGACACCGATTGTGTTAATAAATTTAACGCGAGCGTTACTCTTTGCCATGCGTGAAAAATCACCGCGAGTCATTTTATAGGCGAATACGCTCATTTTTTTGACACGCAACACACATTTCAATTTCGATATTTCTCGTTTTCGAACATTAACGATAAATTCACATCATAAATACATTTAAAACAGAGGGTGCCGCCAGACGGTATCCTTAGACCTACCACTCTGTATGTTACCTAGCAGGAAAAAAATATGAGCCAAGCAGAACGTTCAACGCTAAAAGGCCAGTGCATCGCCGAATTTCTCGGTACTGGCCTGCTGATTTTCTTCGGTGTCGGCTGTGTCGCCGCATTGAAGCTGGCAGGAGCCAGCTTCGGACAATGGGAGATCAGCATCATTTGGGGTCTGGGGGTGGCGATGGCAATCTACCTGACTGCCGCCATTTCCGGCGCTCACCTCAATCCGGCCGTCACCATCGCCCTGTGGCTGTTTGCCTGCTTCGATGGGCGCAAGGTCGTGCCCTACATTGTGGCGCAGATTGCTGGTGCATTTTGTGCCGCTGCGCTGGTGTACGGCCTGTATCACAATCTGTTTGTCGATTTTGAACAAACCAACAATATGGTACGCGGCAGCACGGAAAGCCTGAACTTAGCGGGCATTTTCTCAACGTATCCGAATCCACACATTTCCGTCATGCAGGCGCTGTTAGTTGAGACAGTCATCACCGCCATCCTGATGTGCCTGATTCTGGCGCTGACCGATGATGGTAACGGCATCCCACGCGGGCCACTCGCGCCTTTGTTAATCGGTATTCTGATTGCCGTTATTGGTGCATCAATGGGGTCATTGACTGGCTTCGCCCTCAACCCGGCGCGTGACTTCGGGCCTAAACTGTTCGCTTTCCTGGCAGGCTGGGGCAAGGTGGCCTTTACCGGCGCACGCGACATTCCCTATTTTCTGGTTCCTATTTTTGGCCCCATTATCGGTGCCTGTCTGGGTGCCGTCGGTTATCGCGCGCTGATTGGCCGTAATCTGCCATGCGATGTGTGCGAACCCGAGGCAGAAGCTACCCCTCGTCGTGAAAGCCGTTAAACTTAACGCCACGACCATCCTATTTCACGGTTAATCATTACAGGATTGGATTTATGAACCCGGAAAAAAAATACATTGTCGCGCTCGACCAGGGCACTACCAGCTCCCGTGCCATCGTACTGGATCATGATGCTAATATCGTGAGCATCTCGCAGCGTGAATTCACCCAAATCTATCCGAAAGCGGGCTGGGTCGAGCACGACCCGATGGAAATTTGGGCCTCGCAAAGTTCCACGCTGGTCGAAGTGCTGGCCAAGGCCGACATCAATTCGGATGAGGTCGCAGGCATTGGTATCACTAACCAGCGTGAAACCACCGTCGTATGGGAAAAAGAGAGCGGCAAACCGATTTATAACGCCATCGTCTGGCAGTGTCGGCGTACCGCTGAAATTTGTGAAAAGCTGAAGAAAGACGGGCTGGAAGAGTACGTTCGTAACACTACCGGTCTGGTAGTCGATCCCTACTTCTCCGGCACCAAGGTGAAATGGATTCTGGATCACGTTGAAGGTTCCCGCGAACGCGCCAAACGTGGTGAACTGCTGTTTGGTACGATTGATACCTGGCTGATTTGGAAAATGACGCAAGGGCGTGTTCATGTAACGGATTACACCAATGCTTCCCGCACCATGCTGTTTAACATTCATACGCTGGAATGGGATACGCGCATGTTGGAAGCGCTGGATATCCCGCGTGAAATGCTGCCGGAAGTGCGCGCCTCTTCAGAAGTCTACGGTCAGACCAATATCGGCGGTAAAGGCGGCACGCGTATTCCTATCGCCGGTATCGCAGGGGATCAACAGGCGGCGCTGTACGGCCAGCTTTGCGTCAACCCTGGACAGGCGAAAAACACCTACGGCACCGGCTGCTTCCTGCTGATGAATACCGGTAAAGAGGCGGTGCTGTCCAAACACGGCCTGCTGACCACCATCGCCTGCGGCCCACGCGGCGAAGTCAATTACGCGCTGGAAGGATCCGTGTTCGTTGGCGGTGCCTCTATCCAGTGGCTGCGTGACGAATTGAAACTGATCGGCGACTCAATGGACTCCGAATACTTTGCCACAAAAGTGAAGGACACTAACGGCGTCTACGTTGTACCGGCCTTCACCGGTTTGGGCGCGCCTTACTGGGACCCGTACGCCCGTGGCGCGATCTTTGGCCTGACCCGCGGCGTGAACGCGAACCACATTATCCGTGCAACGCTGGAGTCCATCGCCTTCCAGACCCGCGACGTACTCGATGCGATGCAGGCCGACGCCGATACGCGGTTGAAAGCACTGCGTGTTGATGGCGGTGCGGTGGCCAACAACTTCCTGATGCAGTTTCAGTCCGATATCCTCGGCACGCGCGTAGAACGCCCGGAAGTCCGTGAATCCACCGCACTGGGTGCGGCTTTCCTGGCTGGCCTTGCCACGGGCTTCTGGAACGATCTGGATGAAGTGAAGAGCAAAGCGACTATCGAGCGTGAATTCCGCCCCAGCATCGAAACCGTGGAGCGTAACGTTCGCTATAGCGGCTGGCAGAAAGCCGTGGCGCGTGCCCGTAGCTGGGAAGATCACGACGCGTAATCCCTCTACGCATCCCTCAATACCGGGCGCACCTGTCGCGCCCGTTTTTTCATCTTGCTCAATCTGCGACCTTCCCCGTTGTGATAACATCCCTGTCCATATCCGAATGTTGCTCGTTTAAGCACCGAGATAGCGGGGCGGCCACGGTGCGAGGGATCCCTGCGGGAACCTCATCACCGGGTTTCCCCTCAATCCAGACTTAAGTGGCTAACATGAGGCCACTCCTTTCCCGATCGACAACAGACAGGTATTTATGAAACGTGAATTAGCCATCGAGTTCTCGCGCGTCACCGAAGCCGCCGCGCTGGCAGGCTATAAATGGTTAGGCCGAGGCGATAAAAACGCCGCCGATAATGCCGCCGTACAGGCGATGCGCATCATGCTGAATCAGGTCAATATCAACGGTCAGATTGTCATCGGCGAAGGGGAAATCGACGAAGCGCCAATGCTCTTCATCGGTGAGCAGGTCGGCACTGGTCAGGGCGATGCTGTGGATATCGCCGTCGATCCGATTGAGGGTACAAGGATGACAGCAATGGGTCAGGCGAATGCGTTGGCCGTGCTGGCCGTTGGCGAAAAAGGCGCATTTCTGCATGCTCCAGACATGTACATGGAAAAGCTGATCGTCGGGCCAGAGGCAAAAGGCGCGATTGACCTCAACCTGCCGCTGGAAGACAACCTGCGTAATGTCGCGCTGAAACTGGGTAAACCGCTCAGCCAATTAACCGTGACGACGCTGGCTAAACCGCGCCACGCTGCCTGCATCGCGCAAATGCAGCAACTGGGCGTGAAAGTGTTCGCCATTCCTGACGGCGACGTAGCAGCATCCATCCTCACCTGCATGCCGGACAGCGAAGTTGACGTGCTGTACGGCATTGGCGGCGCGCCAGAAGGCGTGATTTCAGCCGCCGTTATCCGCGCGCTTGATGGCGACATGCAGGGGCGTCTGTTGGCCCGTCATCAGGTTAAAGGCGATAGCGCCGAAAACCGCCGCATCGGTGAAGACGAACTGGCACGCTGCCGCCACATGGGCATCGAAGCCGGTGGCGTCCTCAAACTGGATGATATGGCGCGTAACGATAATGTGATTTTCTCCGCTACTGGCATCACCAAAGGCGATTTACTCGACGGGATCATGCGTAAAGGCAACATGGCTACCACCGAAACGCTGTTGATCCGCGGCAAATCCCGCACGATCCGCCGGATTAAATCGACGCACTATCTGGATCGTAAAGATCGCACACTGCACGAATTTCTGCTGTAGCAGGCCGTTACCCGACGGACTGATTGTTTCACTGTTGTTAATAAATAGCGTATCGTAGACGCTCGACTTACATGCAGTTTGAAGTATGACGGGTACAACAGGAGCAGAAAAATATGGCTGAGTGGGTGACAGGCAAAGTGGTTCAGGTGGAAAACTGGACAGAAAGTCTGTTTAGCATTCGGGTTAACGCCCCCGTGGATTCATTCACTGCCGGGCAGTATGGCAAACTGGCGCTGGAGATTGATGGCGAGAAAGTGCAGCGCGCATATTCCTATGTCAATGCGCCCAGCGATCCCACGCTTGAGTTCTATCTGGTGACCGTGCCGGAAGGCAAGCTCAGCCCGCATTTGCATACGCTACAACCCGGTTCGGACGTCATGATCGTTAAGGAAGCCGCAGGCTTTTTCGTACTGGAAGAGATTCCTGACTGCGAAACGCTGTGGATGTTGGCAACCGGTACAGGCATCGGCCCGTATCTGTCCATTCTTCAGGAAGGTAAGGATCTGGAGCGCTTTAAGAATATCGTGCTGGTTCACGCCGCCCGGTTCTCACGCGATCTGAGCTATCTCCCGCTGATGCAGCAATTACAGCAGCGCTACCACGGCCAACTGCGTATTCAAACGATTGTCAGTCGCGAGGAAGAAACTGGCTCGCTGACAGGCCGTATTCCCACGTTGATCAGCAACGGTACGCTGGAAGCCGCCGTGGGATTGCCGATGGATACCGCAACCAGCCACGTCATGCTGTGCGGTAACCCGCAGATGGTACGTGATACTCAGTTGTTGCTGAAAGAAGAACGTCACATGACCAAACACCTGCGCCGCAGACCTGGCCATATGACTGCCGAGAACTATTGGTAAACCTCATTATCAGCGGCGGAAGCGAAACGGCTCCGCCGCAGTGCCAAACCGATTTTCCCCTTTTGTTCCCAGAAAAACGCCACAGTCGAGCAACGTCATCGCAATAATCAGGATCGGCAGGAAGCGGCCAATACCCCACTGCCAGATAGCGGAAAACATCGTCCAGTTCCCCGAGGCCAGCATCCACGCCACCACGACCAGCAGCGCCCACCAGCCGCTCTTATTACGATCGTGCAGCCGTTTCACCATAATCGCCGCTGTCGGCCACAGCAAAACCACCAAACCAAACGCCGTTGATTGCGTATCCAGCCAGCTTTGGCCAGACAGCGTAAACAACACCGCCATCAACGCAAACCAAATCCCCATCCAGAGCCAAAAATCACGACGACCGACGCGGCCTTTAAACGAGAAGCACCATTGCTGTAATGTCATTAACCATAACGCCCTGAATTGTCAGCCTGCCTGGCCGGATGAATCGGTATTTTTGTTCTGCTGATTTTACCTTAATCCCGATAATTACCCGCAACCTTTACGCGATTTTTGACAACGACGTACAAATGCCGCTTTAATCAAACGTATTCTGCCGTTATCGGCCCGGACATCTTCTGAAGTAGCTGAACCGAATCCCTATGACACGAAAACGCATCACTTCACTTTTGGTTTTATCATCGCTGGTGTTGTACCAAACTCATGCGGGAGCCGATCCGACGTTCCCGCCCACCACCTCAGCCAATGCGCCCTATCTGCTGGCGGGTGCCCCCACCTTCGATCAAACCATTACGCAGTTTCGTTCCCGCTACAATCTGAGCAATCCCACGCTGCCGATCGGTGAATTTCGCGTTGTCGATACCGGTAATCCCATCAGCATATTGACCCGCGCCGCCAGCCGCATTAACGATCACCTCTATGCCTCAACCGCGCTGGAAAAAGGCACAGGGAAAATCAAAACGATGCAAATTACCTGGCTACCACAGCCACAGATCGAGCAAGAGACCGCGGCGCGTCGCAAGCAGGCTATCAATTATATGGCTGCGCTGGCACGCGCATTTGCGCCTTCGCTGACGGAAGAACAGAGCCTGAAAAAGGTCACCGAACTGCTGGAAAAAGGCAAAGGGCAGCGCTTTTATCAGCAAACGGAAGGTGCCTTGCGTTATGTGGTTGCAGATGATGGCGAAAAAGGGCTAACTTTTGCTGTTGAACCGATTAAGCTAACGCTATCTGAACCGTGATCAACACAGTAATTCATGACGAAAAACAGAGCCACGGTCACATTTCGTCTCTATACTGTGGGCAGGTCATACTGCCTGATGGCAGTAAAATTTATGCATTGGTTCATTACTACCTTGATTTATTAACATATTGATTCATTCGCGATTCCGGCTGGAGGAAAAAAAGATGCGACATCCATTAGTTATGGGTAACTGGAAGCTGAACGGCAGCACTCACATGGTCAACGAACTGATCGCGGGTCTGCGTAAAGAACTCAGCACCGTTGACGGCTGCGGCGTAGCGATTGCACCACCTGCCCTCTATCTCGATCAGGCTAATCACCAACTGGCAGGCAGCCGCATTGCGCTGGGTGCGCAGAACGTTGACGTGAACCTTTCCGGTGCTTTCACTGGCGAAACCTCTGCCGAGATGCTGAAAGATATCGGTGCGAAATACATCATCATCGGCCACTCTGAGCGCCGCACCTACCACAAAGAAAGCGATGAATTCATTGCGAAGAAATTTGGCGTGCTGAAAGACGCGGGCCTGATTCCGGTGCTGTGCATTGGTGAAACCGAAGCAGAAAACGAAGCGGGCCAGACGGAAGCAGTGTGTGCGCGTCAACTGGATGCTGTGCTGAATACGTTGGGCGCGAAAGCGTTTGAAAACACCGTCATCGCTTACGAACCAGTCTGGGCTATCGGCACCGGCAAATCTGCCACCCCTGCGCAGGCGCAGGCCGTACACAAATTCATCCGCGATCACATCGCCAAGCAAGATGCTGCCGTTGCGGAACAAGTTATCATCCAGTACGGCGGTTCGGTGAATGCGGCCAATGCCGCAGAATTGTTCACCCAGCCGGACATCGACGGGGCGCTGGTTGGCGGTGCATCGCTAAAAGCTGACGCTTTTGCGGTCATCGTGAAAGCCGCCGCCGACGCGAAACGCGGCTAAGCGTTTAGAAAAAACGGACGGACATCGGTTCGTCTAATCAAATCAAAAAGCCGGTTCACGCTGTCGCGCCAACCGGCTTTTTTATGGCGAGCAAAATACTCGCCCTCTTCTTTTCAGCAGTCTGCTAACAGCGCAACGCTTACTTCACCGCCGGGATTTGCTGCGTAATGCAGTGAATATTTCCCCCACCCAGCAGGATTTCCCGTGCAGGCACGCCGCTGATCAGATAGCCAGGGAACATCTGTTGCAGCAGATCGCGTGCAACGTCATCGGTTTTCTCATCCAACAGCGGGAAAATAATCTGCTGATTACTGATCAGGAAATTCACATAAGAACCAGCTAAACGCAAACCGGCAAGGCGCTCAATCGCATCGCCGCTGTCCACCCCCTGCGCTTCCTCTTTGGTCGCATACAAGGGGCCGGGTGCAGGCAGTTTCCAGATTTTCAACTCACGACCTTGCGCATCCCGCGACGCCGACAGCACCTCATAGGCCGCGACAGAGCGAGCATATTGCGGATCGGTTTCATCATCCGTCCAGTGCAGTGCCACTTCACCGGGGCGCACAAAACAACACATGTTATCGATATGCCCGTCGGTTTCGTCGTTGTACACGCCCTCTTCCAGCCAGATAACCGTCGAAATATCGAGGTAATCCCGCATGAGCTGTTCGATTTCCGCTTTGCTTAAATGCGGATTGCGGTTCGGATTGAGCAAGCATTCCGCCGTGGTCAGCAGCGTGCCCTCACCATCAACATGGATCGAGCCGCCTTCCAGAATCAGCGGCGCGGCATAGCGTGCGGCCTGATGATAGTCCAACACCTGGGCGGCGACGTTCTCGTCCTGACGCCAGTCTTCGTACAGGCCGCCCAGTTCACCGCCCCAGGCGTTGAACTGCCAGTCGATACCCCGACGTTCGCCCGCCGGATTCAGCACGATAGTTGGGCCAGTGTCGCGCATCCAGGCATCGTCGCTTTCCATTTCCACCAATGTGACGTTCACTGGCATCACTTGTTGCGCCTCCGCCATGTAGCGCGCAGGTACGCCCATGATAACGGGCGTGTTGCGGGCGATGGCTTCTGCCACGCGTGCGAACGTTTTCTGCGCCGGAACGCCCTGTTCGCGCCAGTTGTCGGTACGGTACGGCCACATCATCCACACGGCGTCATGCGGTGCCCATTCGGCGGGCATCGCAAAACCATCCTGACGCGGCGTGGTGAGAGGGGAAGTCGATAACTGTGGCATCACTTATCTCCGGGTTTTACCGTCAGAGGTGGCGAGGGCACCGTACATATCAGGACGACGGTCGCGGAACAGGCCCCATGAGGCACGCTGCGCCGCAATCGCTTCTAAATCAAATTCATGCACCAGAATCGCTTCATCCGTTTTGTTGGCCTGTGCCAGCAGCGCACCGGTTTGATCGGCAATGAAAGACGAACCGTAGAACGTCATTTCCAGACCGTCAATATATTTGCTGGCTTCCGTCCCAATACGGTTGGAGGCGATCACGGGAACCAGATTCGCGGCGGCGTGACCTTGCTGAACCCGCGTCCAGTGCGGCTGGCTATCGATATCCGGGTAAGCCGGCTCAGAGCCAATCGCGGTCGGATAGAAAATCAGCTCTGCTCCCTGCAACGCCAGACTGCGCGCGGTTTCCGGGAACCACTGATCCCAACAGATACCCACGCCGATTTTTGCGTAGCGCGTCTGCCAGACTTTAAAACCGGTGTCGCCCGGAATGAAGAACTGCTTCTCCTGATACGCCGGGCCATTCGGAATATGGGTTTTGCGGTACACGTCCAGCACGGCACCATCCGCGTCAATCATCACCAGCGAGTTGTAATAGGCGTTATTGGCGCGTTCAAAGAAGCTCAACGGCAGCACCACGTTCAGCTCCGCCGCCAGCGCGGAAAAATGCCTAATCAGCGGGCTGGTTTCCAGCTCCTGCGCCAACGCGTAATGCTCTGGGCTTTGATCGATACAGAAATACGGTGCGGCAAACAGTTCCTGAATCAGGATAACCTGCGCGCCTTTTGCATGCGCTTGTCGCACCAGTTTTTCGGCGTTTTCAATATTCTTGGGCAGATCCCAGGAACACGCCATTTGTGTTGCGGCAACGGTAACTTTTTTCATGCGAAAACCTCAATAATCTCTAGATATACCCGCCCTTATACGCCGGGCAGATATTAGCAAGTAAGCACTTTTCTCGGCAATTAGCGCTAGCATGCATCGACGCCAACAGGCGCGACCCTAACGAGTGTAGGCCAACACGCCGACTCATGCCCGACGGGAACGTCTCGTTAAGGTATTAACCGACAATGACCTACGCATTATGCCAGTTAATGGCAACACATCACTATGCCGAAAATGAATGATCTCACCTGACAGGAGGAAAGGAAAAACCGCCTTTCGCGGCGGTTTCTGTCGATGATCAAGGGTTAGAGAAAGCGGTAAGCAGACAAAGCCATCAGGCCGTAACGACATCCGCCTGCCGCAGCGCCTGACTGACCGCTTGCCGTTGTTCCAGAAGCGCTGCACTGGTACGGTCACGGGGATAAGTCAAAGGAACGGGCAAGATCGCGCTGATCCGGCCGGGTCGGGGCGACATCACCACTACCCTGTCTGCCAGAAAAACCGCTTCTTCCACATCGTGCGTCACCAGCAATATCGTCAAATCCGTTTGCTGGCGTATCTCTGCCAGACGCGCTTGCAACTGCTGTTTGGTCAGCGCATCAAGCGCGCCGAA
Source organism: Pectobacterium fontis (assembly GCF_000803215.1). Classification (GTDB taxonomy): domain Bacteria; phylum Pseudomonadota; class Gammaproteobacteria; order Enterobacterales; family Enterobacteriaceae; genus Pectobacterium; species Pectobacterium fontis. The sequence goes on along the minus strand of NZ_JSXC01000033.1, from coordinate 194,870 downwards.
AGGTTCATCCAGCAGCAGAATACGCGGCGTCGATACCAGCCCGCGGGCGATAGCGACGCGCTGCGCCATTCCCCCGGATAACTGATGCGGCCACGCATCGGCAAAGCCTTCCAGTCCCATCATCTGAAGATAATGGGCGATTCTCTGTTCGGTTTCCGCAGGAGACAGGCTGAGGTTGAGCATGCCGAGACGAATATTGTCCGTCACGGTAAGCCACGGAAACAGGCGCGGCTCCTGAAACACCAGACTGACCTCATCGGGAATACCGCGCACAGGCCGATCGCCAACCAGAATGCATCCACGCTCGGTGGTATCAATGCCAGCCGCCAGACGCAGCAGCGTCGATTTACCACAGCCGCTGGCACCGATGATGGCAACCAGTTCGCCCGCATGCAGCGACAGGTCAATGTCTTGTAACACCGTCAGCAGTGCGCCGTTAACGGTAAAGTATTTGGTAATATGCTGAAAATGCAGGGACATAGCGTCTCCGTTAACCGTCAGACGAAGCGCCAGCGGGTCAGCCGCCGCTCGGATAAGGTAATAAATCGGGAAAATAACGCGGCCACAGCCGCAATCAGCACCACTCCCGCCATGATGCGATCGGATTCAAGCAACTGCTGTGCGCGAATCATCATGCCACCCAGCCCTTCTCCCGACGGCATGAAATACTCGGCACCGATCGCGCCAGTCCACGCATGCATCAACGCCAGCCGCAGGCCGGAAAACAGCGGCGGCAACACGCTGGGCAACACCAGCGTGCGCAGTGTCTGCACTGGCGTCAAACGCAGCACCTGCGCCACCTCCAGCAGCGCGGGCGGAAGCTGGGCGATGCCCTGACGGGTAGCCAGCATCACCGGAAAAAATGCCGCCACGGCGATAAACACAATCTTGGCGCTCTCCCCTAATCCGAACCAGGCGGTAATCAGCGGTAGCCAGGCGAATAGCGCAACACAGCGCAACGCAGACAGCGCCGGATTAAATAGCCTGTCGGCGATGCGCCAGCCCCCCAACAGCGCCCCCACCAGCCCTCCGATTACGCTCCCCAGCAGAAAACCTTGTAGCGCTCGCAGCAGGCTGGCATTGAGATCGGCGAGTAGCCCCCCCTGAATCAACCCCGTCCATAGCGCGTCGATCACATTACTGGGTGCCGGAAGGAAGGCCGCATGCACCCATCCGTGGACGCTGCTCATCTGCCACAAAACCAGCAGCATTAACGGCGCTAGCCAGGGCGTCAGCGACAGGCTCCGCAGCGTAGTGCTTAAGCTATCACGCCCCAGCACGGGCGCAGGCCAGTGGATCCAGCGACGCTCCAGCGTCAGCAGCACCCGTTCTCCGGCAAAGCCCAGTATTCCAATAATCAGAATGCAGACGAACACCAGATCCAGCATGAACAATTGGCGACTTTGCACCAGCAGATAGCCCAACCCTTCGCTGGAAGCCAGCAGTTCGACCGCAATCAAGGCGACCCAGCCGGTAGAGAACGCCAGCCGCACGCCCGTCATCACATACGGCAGCATCGCAGGCAGAATCAGATAACGCAGAAAGGCCACAGGGGGTAAACGCAGGCTACGCGCCATTTCATGCAGCTTTTGTGGCGTCTGTTGAATCCCCGCGCAGGTATACAGCGTCACCGGCACCGTCACTGATTTCACCAGCACCACCAGTTTCAGCGCTTCACCAATACCCAGTGACAACATCAGGAGCGGGATCCAGGCCAGCGTAGGAATCTGCGCGATAACGGTAAAGAGCGGCATAAACAGCGCATTCAGCCGTCGATGCAGACCAAACAGGCTGCCCAGCACCAGACCCAGAGCGATGCCGCCGCTAAAACCCATCACCAAACGCATCAGGCTGATAGGCAGTTGGTGAATCAACTCTTCCGGGATAAAAGCCCGCGCGCTATCTATCACCGCCAGCGGCGACGGCAGGATCTGTTCAGACATCCACCCGTGACGACTGGCGAGCCACCAGCCAGCCAGTACCAGTAATGGCACAACTAAAGATACGACCCGCGCAGAATACCCCGCCGACAGTGCGGTCGCGGCCAGTGCAGCATCCGGCGCGGGGCGTATTCGCAGCGAGTATTTGGGCATCATGATCGTCGGTTTCCGCTAGGTTATTTTTGCGTCAGCAGGGAGAGACGGGTAATCCCCGCCTGCTCGACATCGGCCAGCAACGCGGCAACCTCGCCGTAATTCGCCGCTTTATCCGCCTGCACCTGTACCACCAGATCCGCGTGGCTCGCTTTTGCCTGCTGCAAACGCGGCACCAGTTGTTCACGCGCCAGATTCTCTTTATTGATGAATACGCGCTGTTCGCCATCAATGCTAATCACCAGCGGATCGGCGCGATCGGCGGGTGCCACCGCCGACGTTTTCGGGAGTTGAATCGGAATGGCATTGGTCAACATCGGTGCTGTCACAATAAACACCACCAGCAGCACCAGCATGACGTCCACCAGCGGCGTGATGTTCATTTCACTCATCACATCGTCATCATTACGCGAGGTAAACGCCATATCACACCACCTCTCTCAGGTTCTTCACGGAGAAAGCGGGGGTCGAGGATTCCGCGCTGGTATGAAACGTGCTGACATGAAAATCGTTCGCCTGCATGACGCTGTAGACATCATGGGCGAAGTCATCCATATCCGCGACAGCCAGTTTGAGGCGGCGTAGAAAGTAGTTGTAGATCAACACCGCAGGCACCGCGACCGCGATCCCTATTCCGGTGGCGATCAGCGCGTTGCCTATCGGCCCGGCGACGGTATCGAGACTGGCAGAGCCAGAAAGCCCGATCTCCTGCAATGCCGCCATAATGCCCCAAACGGTGCCAAACAGGCCGATAAACGGCGAGGTACTGCCGATACTCGCCAGAATCGCCAGACCGCTTTCCAGCGCTCGGCGCTCGCGTTGGATCTGCTGTTGCAGCGCACGTTCTACCCGGTCGGGCAGGTGAATATTCAGCGCTAACTGCCCGCTAATCCGCTCCGGCGCTTTGACCGCCGCCAGCGCCAGATTAGCGAGTGAACCGGGCTGTTTGGCGCTGGTTTCCGGCGTCTGGCTGACGTCATCCTGCTGCCAGAAAGCGGCACGGAAGCGTCGGTTGCGGCGCTGTGCCCGTCCGTATTGGACGAATTTCAGTAGCCCCAGCCCCCAGGTGACGAGAGAAAACAACAGCAGCAACACGATCACCGCGCCTTCCGCAGAAAAGAGTTCAATGTGTCCGAGCGTCATAACCACTACCTCATGAATTTAGTGAAAAATCGACCGGCACCACCACCCAGCCGCTAACCGGTTGGTTGCCGCGGCGCGCCGGAACAAAAGACCAGCGCTGTACCGTCTCTCTGGCCGCCTCGTCGAGCGAGGGATAGCCGCTTGATTGATGGATCCGAATGGTTTGCACCTTGCCGTCAGCCCGTACCTGTACATTGAGGAGCACGGTGCCCTCATAACCGCGGCTGATCGCCACATCGGGATACGACGGCGCGGGGTTATGCAGGTAATCCGCATTCGCCAGCGGCGGTGTTAACGGCGCGTCCACTGGCTGCGCGGCGGCCTGTGGTGCCACCGGCGCGGGCGTGGTCGGGGCAGCGACTGATTTGGCTTCCGCCTGAGGTTTTGGTGTCGGCTGGCTCTTTTTCACCGCGACCTTTTTCGGCGCTGGTTTTTTCTCCACGATCTTTTTCTCAGGCACTTTTTTCTCAGGCACTGGCGGCAACAGCGCGTTGTCATCCACCGGCTTGTCCACGGTGGGCGGTACGATTTCTTCCGGCGGCGTCACCGCTTCTGGCTCAAACGGTTCCGCAGGCTCGACGGGCAATTCCGGCTCTGCCGCCGCCGCAACCAGCTCGATGCTGACGGGCTGTGGGCGGGCGGGCACCGTAAGCGGCGGCGTTGATGCACCGTTGAACAGCGCCAGCACTGCCGCGTGCAATAGCAGCGTCGCGATCGCCGCCAGCCAGCGCTCCGGTCGGGACGCAACCGGCGTATTCAACGGCGCTAAGCGCGGCGGTACGACGCCACTCACCCGGCTGGCGTGTGGCGTCGGAGCCGGTAAATAAGACCGGGATCCTGAAGCCGCTCCCGCATAGAGTAATTCCGTCATGGTAGGTACTCCTGACCGTGTTTATTGATACCCGTCATACTTCAACTTACCAGCGTCATAAATAGGCGACCTAAATAACGTGGGAATAATCGATTCTTTCTGCATGCGAAATAAAGTCAATGTATGGTTCTGTATATCGATATGCATTTAATTACTTAATCAGAAAGGTAATGAACTGATTGTCTATCGACAAACTAAAGGCAATAAACCTCGATAGGCTAATGCATAGTTGGAATAGTTTTTTTTCGTTCATTGCATAGCGATGAAATAAGCGATGAATGCTGATTTAGCGATTTATTAAAAATGATAATGCTTTTTTTGTATTAGCCAGTTTATTGGCAAGCCTTTAAATGTGGTTCTGCAACGACATAACGCCGTTCTGCATCGGCGCAATAACAACACTTATATTTTCACATTCACACTTAAACACCTCATCACGGGCGGACGACATAATGACGACATCAGGACGAAAATGGTTAGTGACCGGCTTATTGGCAATGGGGATGGCCTGGTCAGGTATTGCATCGGCTATCACTGAAATTCGGATTGCCGCACCAGACATAGGCGCAGGCACCAAACCCAGCGGCGGCGGCCTGCTCGACGTCATCCACAGCCAGAAGCTGTTGGAGCGCGAATTTGGCAAAGACGGGATCAGCGTCCGTTGGACGTTTATTAAAGGCGCGGGACCCGTGATCAACGAAGCATTTGGCAACCATCAGGTTGACGTAGCCTATCTGGGTGATTTAGCCAGCATTATCGGCCGCGCGCGCGGTCTGGATACGCGGGTGATTGCAGTGGCATCGCGCGGTATTAATCACTATCTCGCGGTAGCAAAAGGCTCCGGTATTGAGAAAATTCCCGACCTGAAAGGCAAACGCATCGGGCTGTTTCGCGGAACGGCAGCCGAACTGTCTTTTGTCAGCGCCCTCGATTCGCAAGGCCTGAAACCGTCTGACGTGAAGCTGATCAACCTTGATTTTGCCGCGGCCAGCGCCGCGTTAGCCGCCGGACAAATCGACGCCACCTGGGGCGGCAGTAATACGCTTTCGCTGCGGGATAAAGGGCTGGCGGATATTCCGCTGTCGAGCCGTGACCTGGACGGGGCCGGACAGCTTAGCGGCTTCCTGCTGGTGGATGAGAAATTTGCCAACGGCAACGAGGATATTCTGCGGCGCTTAGTTAAAGTGCAACGTGAGGCGGCAAACTGGGCCAGCGATGCTAAAAATAAAGATGAATTTATTCGCCTCTTAGCCACCCAGTCAGGTTATCCGGAAAATATATTACGCGTCGAATGGGATACCTTACCGCCATTATCTGAGCGTCTTTCACCCGAATTGGATACCGCCTATGTGGATAAATTAAAACGTGCGGTAAAACTGGCCTATGAATCACGTCTGATTCGGCAGCCTTTCGATGTCGATAAATGGCTGGATGATTCTTATCTAAAAGCCACCCAGTAATTTATTTTCCCCCAAAGATTATCGCCCACGTATTGCCGTGAATTTCACGGCAATCGGCAGCCTATTGACTGAATCTGGAAAGCGCTATGTATTTTAAAAGACATCAACACGACGTAAAAAAATATCAGCACAAAATAACCTCGGGTATTTTAATAAGCTGCGTCTTAACGCTCCCGGCGATGGCACGAGCCGCCGACACGCCGATCGCCACGGACAGTGCTGCCAGCACGGAAGCCACAACCGCCGCGCCCGTCCAACTCAAACGCGTGAAGGTTAACGCCCAGCGTGCGCCCGTTCAGCCGCCGACCACGCTGGCATCCGTGATCGACGGTAAAACGCTCGAAGAAGAGCGGGTGTATCGCTTTGAAGACTTATCACAGCTAGTGACAGGGCTGGATGTCGATACCGTGGATGTCATGGACACCACCGTGACCCTTCGTGGGATTGGCGACGGCGGCGAGAGCGGCACCAACATCGGTATGCCCGGCAGCGTCGGGCTATTTGTCGATGGCGTCTACTTGTCCCGCCCCGGCGTCATCTCTAACGATTTGCTGGATATCGACAGTACCCGCGTGCTGAAAGGGGCACAAGGTGCCGCCTATGGCTTTAATACCACTGGCGGCGCGATTGATATTCGCACTCGTAAGCCGACCTTCACGCCTGAATATTCACTGGAACAATCCGTCGGGCAGCGCGGCTATCTGCAATCCAAACTGATGGCATCGGGGCCACTCAGCGATCGCTGGGCGGGACGTATCAACCTGTCGCGCACCGAACGTGGCGGAAACGTCACCAATATCGAAAACGGCCATAAGCTCGGCGGTAGCACCAATAACGGTGTGCGCGGGCAGTTGCTTTATCAACCTAATGACAGTTTTAGCCTCAGAATCACTGGCGACTACAGCGACGCCACCCAGCGTCCGGTTGCCGTACTGGTAAGCGCCACCGACGATTTCCGTACCCGAGCGGCACAAACCGGCCTCAAGGTCGTCGACGGTCGTCAGGTCGCGATGGATGATGAAAATGTGATTCGTGTTGCGCAAGGCGGTGGCTCGGTAGAAGCCAACTGGAAGTTGAAAAACGGTTATAGCGTTAATTCCCTGTCATCGCTGCGCTATTTCCGCGTGCTGCCCAGCACGGCGGATAACTGGAACATTCCGCTCTATCACGACAGCGGTGCCGATGTGCGCGATCGCGTCTGGTCGCAACGTTTTTGGCTGGATTCCCCCAAAGGCAATACCTTCGATTATTCACTGGGCGTCGATTACTGGGGGGAGAACCTCGATACCGAGGCAAACAGCCGCTACTACAACGATAACCGCGTGCGAACCTGGGTAGGAAACGGCTATCAGGGCATTAACGTTCAGCGCTTTGGTACGCTGGATGACACCGTCTATTCCGTCTATGGCCGTGGCACCTGGCATGCTGCGGATAAACTGGATGTGATTGTCGGCCTGCGCCAGACCTATGAGAAAAAAGAGGGAACGTTTGTGCGCAGGAACCGCGCGACCTTTGACTCTGGCCCGCTGTCGCAAACCAATCACCTGCCTTCCGGTTCCATCAGCCTGAACTGGTTCGCGACACCGAACGTCACCCCTTACGTCACGCTGGGCTACGGGGAGAAATCCGGCGGCCTGAACGTCTCTGCGGGTGCAGCAAGACAGTTGGGGATTGATACGCTGTACGTCGATCCAGAGAAAACCCGTTCGGCGGAGCTGGGAGTTAAAACCCACTGGCTACAGCGCAAAGTGGAATGGAATACCGCGCTGTTCTGGAGTGTCGTCGAGGATTTCCAGAACAATGCCTATGACGAGGAGACGGATACCAGCTACCTGATTAACGCCGGGAAATTCCGTTCACGCGGCGGGGAAACGCAGTTGACGGTGCGTCCCCTGGACGGTCTGAGCATCAGCCTGGCCGGTACGGTTCTGGATGCCCGCTACCTGAATTTCCCGAACGCCCGCTGCCCGGCGGAAATCTCTGCCGTTTCGTGCGATATGTCAGGAAAACGCGTATTTAAGTCCCCGACGCTGAGCTACAACACACGCGTGCGTTATGAATGGGATACACCCAATAACCTGCAAGCCTCGGTTTCTGGTCAATGGTCATGGCGCAGTTGGGCCTACGGCACGCTGGACGATTCCGAATACAACCGCATTCCGGCGTACGGCGTTCTCAACTTGTCTAGTGGACTGAGCGGCAAGCAGGGCGATAACCGCTGGAACGTGTCGCTGTGGGTGAAAAACGCGCTGGACAAAGACTATTATCGCTCCGTCAGAGGCTCCAGCGCCACAACGGGCGTGATTGGCGAACCGCGCATGGTCGGGATCTCCGTCGGCTACGATTTCAAGGGCTAACGTCATGGCAAAGATGACCTACTCACGCCGACGCTTCCTGCGCGACAGCACGCTGCTGGCGCTGTCGGCGCCGTTCTGGCAGCCTGTCTCTGCCTCGCGCGCAGCAACCGCTTCCCGCACGGGCGAGGCCGCGCCGCAGGTCAGTCTGCGCTGGCTGGATGGGCAATCCCCTCATAGCTTCAGCGGCGTAACCTGGGGCGTGCCCTGGCCTCAGGGTGCGGTACGCGCCGACAGTCGTTTCCTGCTCCACGGTGCGCAGCCGCGAGATTATGACCTGCAAAGCTGGCCGTTGGCACACTGGCCGGACGGTTCGCTTAAATGGTCGGCCCATGCGCTGGGCGGCACCACGCCGCCCGAAGACAGCCTGACGCTGCGACCGATAGCCGGGGCGGATGTACCCACGCATACCCGCATGGTCAGCGAGCATCAGCATGGCTGGACAGTCGATACCGGCCAGATTCGCTGTGTAATCCCACGCGCGGGTTCTCACCTGATCGAGGAAGTCTGGCGGGATAACCGACTGGCGTTAACCAACGGCAGGCTGGTGCTGCGTATGCAGCGCGGTGCGGAGACGGATAATACGCTGACGCAGGAGACCTATCAGGGCGTAATCGATACCGTCACGGTGGAGCAAAACGGGCCGCAGCGTACGGTGATCGCACTACGCGGCACGCATCACACCCGGCAGCAGGAGGGGACGCGCATCCCCTTCATCATCCGGCTCTACAGCTATGCGAACACCGATTCGCTGCGCGTGGTACATACCCTTATCTATGACAACGACGACGAACAGCTCAGCCTGAAAGGGCTGGGGCTGGCGTTTGATGTCCCGCTCCACGGGGAATTGCACGATCGCCACGTACGTTTCGTCTCGGATCAGGGCGGGCTGTTTCGTGAGGCGGTACGCGGCCTGAGCGGGCTACGTCGCGACCCCGGCACAGCCGTTATCGCGGCACAACTGGCCGGACAAGCCACGCCGACAATCGCGGATTTTTCACCGGAGGTCGGTAAGCGGCTCGATTATATTCCCGCGTTTGGCAGCTACCGTCTGAACCAGCACCATCCCGATGGCTTCCAGATACACAAACGCACCGCTGCCGGACAGGGTTGGCTACTTTCCGCTACCGGCGAACGGGCGGCAGGCGTCGGCTATCTGGGTACGCCAACCGGCGGCGTGGCATTCGGAATACGCCATTTCTGGCAGAGCTATCCCGCCAGTCTGGAAATCGACAAGGCGCATACCGATGTGGCAACCGTCACGCTCTGGCTATGGTCACCGTGGGCAGAACCGATGGATATGCGCTTTTATCATGACGGCTTAGGTCAGGATACCTATGCCAAGCAACGTGAAGGCCTGGCGATCACCTACGAAGATTACGAACCGGGTTTTGGCTCGGCGGTCGGTGTGGCACGCACCAGCGAGCTGTTTATCGATGTGCTGCCCGCCACGCCCGATGCGGAAAATCTGGTCAATCGGGCGCGGCGTATGCAGCAGCCACCGTTGCTGGTCGTGGACGCACAGGACTTGTACCGCGCACAGGCATTTGGATCGATGTGGGCGCCCGCCTCCGCCGCCACACCAGCCCGCGTTCGGCTGGAAAAACAGTTGGATGCGTATTTCAACGTCTACCAGCAGGAGGTTGAACAGCGGAAATGGTACGGCTTCTGGGATTTCGGCGACGTCATGCACACCTATGACAGCGACCGTCACGTCTGGCGCTACGATGTGGGCGGCTACGCGTGGGATAACTCGGAGCTGAGTACCGATCTGTGGCTCTGGTATTACTTCCTGCACAGCGGGCGCGCCGAGGTGTTCCGCATGGCGGAAGCCATGACGCGCCACACGGGGGAAGTTGACGTGCATCATCTGGGACCATTCAGCCCATTAGGGTCACGGCACAACGTGCGCCACTGGGGCGACAGCGCGAAACAACTGCGCATTTCTACCGTCGCCAATCGCCGCTTCCTCTACTATCTCACCGCTGATGAACGCATCGGTGAACTGATGGACGAACAGGTCGAGGCACTACGCACGCTCGGCACCGTTCTGCCCGGCCGCAAAATTGGGCAGATAGCGCCCACCGATCCACATCATATCAGCCTGGGTTTCGGCACAGACTGGGGAGCCGTCGCTGCCGCCTGGCTCACCGCCTGGGAGCGGCATGGCAATCTGGCAATACGTGAACGTCTGCTGACCAGCATGCAGAGCATCGCCGCCCAGCCGCACGGCTTTTTCACCGGCGGATCGGCAATCGACCCCGATACTGGCCGTATCGTACTGGCACCGCCGGATCAGGTGGAAATTTCCCATCTGAGCGCGGTTTTTGGTCTGACAGAAATCTGTAGCGAACTGATTACAGCGCTGCCTGACCCTGCCTTTACCCGCGCATGGCTCGACTACTGTCGGCTGTATAACGACCCCGCCGCGTTAAGTGCTGCCGTGGGAAAAACGGTGAAAAAGCTCAATCTGGCGCAGGGTCATGCCCGGCTGACGGCCTTTGCCGCACGACAGTTGAACGATCGTGCGCTGGCGCAGCGCGCCTGGGAAGAGTTTACCTCGGGCAGCGGCGGCATCGCCCATCCGACGCTCGAACAGCGACGCCTGATACCGCCCATCGTGCTCTCGCCGATCAATGAGGCGCTGATTGATTCCACCATCGATAAGCACTCCGGCAGTACCACCGTCGCCAATCTGGCGACCAACGCCGTCGCGCAGTGGGGGTTAACCGCCATCGCCCTGCTGGCCTTGCTGGACGACATTCCCCCTTCTTCTTAATGCCGCTCCGGCGGCACGTTACAGGACATCACCATGATTGACTCAGGCTGTACTGACAACACGCTCCTTCTTGCACCACAGGTAAGCGACACGCGTGACATTATCGATTCCCCGCACCGTTCAGCGCTGATTTGGTCGGTGGATTCAATGGGACAGCCACTCCATTGGCAAGTGGAACAGGAAGATCCTGAGCGCACGGCGATCCAGACCACGCCAGAGCGCCTGACGCTGGAGAGCGCCGCCGGACTGACGCTCTGGCTGGATGCCCCGCTCTGCGGCACCTATCGGATTGCCTTTACACGGGAGATTGTCGTTGCGGATCGTCCGTATGACCGTTTATCCGACCTTAACCAGTTCTGGGCTGCGCGTGATTTGCATCAGCCGACCCTCTTTACCCGACACGGTAAGCTCAACGAATATGACAGCCTGAATCTGTACTATGTCGGCATGGGCGGTAACTGGAACAGCACCACGCGCTTTCGGTATTACGACGGTCACGGTGAGCGGCTGCTGCTTGGCGAATATACCGATGCGGCGCATCTGCTGCGCCCGAACCATCGCTATCGCATCGTGATTGAGGTGGACAAGCGGGAAACGCGTTTTTGGGTCGATGATGTGCTCTACTTCCACGCCAGTTATCCGAATACGCCGACTCCAGGCTATTTCGGTTTTCGAACGGTATTTTCACGTCAGGAAATCAGCGAGTTCAGCATCACTCCGCTGTAAGCGCCACCGATGTACCGTGCAGGTCACCGTCGACCTGCACAAACGTGTCAATCAGCTTGCGCGCCAACTGGGATAGACGAGCATCCGCCAGATAAATAATGCCGTAGTGGGTATAAAACTCATCGGTATTATCGTCCAGCCCCGCAATCTTCAACATATGCAGGCCGTACCGCTCCGGCTCGTCGAAATGATTCGTTGTGCCGATAGCATCCGAGTGGCGCACCACGTCCAGCAGACTATAACCATTCTCACACTCAATATTGGTGCGAATATCCAGCTTACCGCTCAGTTGCACCAACGCCCGATGCAGATTGGGCGGGCGGATCGTAGCCGCCAGCGGATAAGAAAAAAATTGCTCGACGGTAATCTGGCTCTGCTTTGCCAACGGGTGCCCGCTACGACAGCAAAATCCCCAGCGATGCTGGCTTAGCGGCTGTACCCGATAGCGGGTATCGAATTCAAAGTTGCGCATATCCGCCACGATAAAATCCAGTTCTTCGGCAATCAATCGATGACCCAGCGCTTGCCAGTTATCGACACGAAAAACCATCCGCACCTTGGGATAATGTCGGGAGAACGTTCCGATCACCTGCGGCATAAGCCAGGCAGCCGGTGCCGGACCGCAGCCAAAATTGACTTCGCCCGCCTCTTTTTCATTGAACTGCTGGATATCATTAAACAGATCGTGCGTCTGACTAATCAGACGACGCGCATGCTCCAGCACCACCAACCCTTTCGGCGTCGGCTCCAGTTGGTTCATGCGGTCGATCAGGCGGGTGCCAATGGTCTGCTCCAGCGACTGGATGCTACGGCTGAACGCGGATTGCGACAGCTTCATCGCCTGTGCCGCCGACGTAAAATTGCGATGTTCAATCAGGGCAATAAAGTGACGCAGTTGGCGAAGATCGATATTCATGGCACAGCGTGTCATCAGAACGGAAGGAATTTTCAGGCTAACAGGTCTGGCCGTGCAGAAAAAATAATAAAACCGCTTTTTATATTCTCGTCGGTTATATATGCAGAATGGCTGAGGTAGAGACAAGGAAGGGATAAACTCAACTTCACTTAATACTTTTTATGTAATCCAGGAGACCGTTTCGTGCGCGATAATGACATTATTTTCATGCTACCACGTAGCACGCGCCCGACACGGGGCGGCTCATACGCCGCCCGCCCCGTGACCCCGAGGCTGTCGGCGGAAATTATGCCGCTGACGCGGTGCCTTCGTCGGTATCTGGCTTAACGGACCGCTTGCGCCGCATCCTTGCGGCTCATCCTAAGCCAGCTATCTCCTCAGCATAATTTTTTACGCCAGATAACAGCAAAACCAGCAAGATTTGTGTCGCCACCGCATAGCGAGAACATCAACTTTCGAGGTTAGAACAGTTTTTTCGCTGTATCCAGCCAGTCGCCTTTGAAAGGACGCTTCATGTTCTCAATGGCATCAACGATGTCGTGGTGCACCATTTTCTCATTCTGGATACCGACACAGCGACCGCCGTAGCCCTGCTGGAGCAGTTCGATAGAATAGGCACCCATGCGCGAAGCCAAAATACGGTCATACGCCACCGGACAACCGCCGCGCTGAATGTGGCCGAGGACGGTCGCACGAGTTTCGCGCCCCGTTTCTTTTTCGATGTATTTCGCCAGCTCATCAACGTCGCACACCAGTTCGGTGATTGCTACGATCGCGTGCTTCTTACCCTTCTCGATACCCGCTTTGATTTCGCTAACCAGATCTTCCGGGCTGAACGGCACTTCCGGCAGCACGATGAATTCACAGCCGCCAGCAATCGCTGCCGCCAGCGTCAGATCACCGCAGTGGCGTCCCATCACTTCAACAATGGAAATACGCTGGTGAGAAGAGGAGGTATCGCGCAGGCGGTCAATCGCTTCCAGCACGGTTTCCAGCGCGGTAAAGTAACCAATCGTGTAGTCCGTACCCGCCACATCATTATCGATGGTGCCCGGCAAGCCAATACAAGGGAAACCCATTTCGGTCAGACGCTTGGCACCCATATAGGAACCGTCACCGCCGATAACCACCAGCGCATCCAGACCGCGTCTTTTCATGTTTTCTACGCAGACCTGCCGTACCGCTTCGTCACGGAACTGCGGGAAACGAGCGGAACCCAGAAACGTACCGCCGCGGTTAATCACATCCGATACGCTGTAGCGATCCAACTGCTCCATGCGATCTTCGTACAAGCCCTGATAGCCATCATAAATGCCGTAAACTTCCAGCCCTTCCGTGAGTGCAGCACGAACCACACCACGAATTGCCGCATTCATACCTGGCGCATCGCCACCGCTCGTCAACACTCCGATTCTTCTAATCATGACAACCTCTGGACTTGTAGATGTAATTTTGCAGGATTCTTCTATCGTAAATTCACCGCCACCGTAACACTGGCAGCAACGCCTTATGCTTTTATTAGCATATTATAACAAACACCCGAAGCTGAATTGATTCAGGTCAGGCTATATTGTGCATAAATTTTCATGGCCTATCACGTTTTTAACATAAAATGCGGAAGCATGATCGACTACATCGCCAACCTGCCACGCTGATTTTCCGGCACAGCGGAAACCGGATCCTGATGGATAATAATATCAGCCCCCGGAAACTGTTTTAGTAATGCCTGCTCCAGCTCGTCTGCAATGTGATGGGCCTCAACCAGCGGCAGTGCGTCATCCATTTCCAGATGCAGTTGAATAAATCGCGTCGGCCCGGAGCGGCGCGTGCGCAATGCATGAGCGCCGCGAATACCCGGCCAGTTCACAATAATATCAGCGATGGCACGATGCTCTTCGTCCGACAACGCACGATCCAGTAACGATTGTATGGCGTCATATCCCATACGTAACGCGCTATATAAAATATAACCACCGATACCTAATGCAAACAGGGCGTCGGCACGCGCAATGCCTTTCCAACTGAGCGCCAGCGCCACCAGAATCGCGCCGTTCATCAACAAGTCGGACTGATAATGCAGCATATCCGCACGCACCGCCTGGCTGTGCGTACGCTTCACCACCCAGCGCTGGAACGATACCAACAGCAGCGTGGCCAATAGCGCAATAAGCGTCACCCACATGCCCACTTCCGGCGCATGCAGCGTCTGTGGTTCCAGCGAGTGTTGCAAGCCCGTCAGGATCAGGAACAGCGCCGAACCGGAAATAAACATGCTTTGTGCCAACGCGGCCAGCGATTCCGCCTTACCGTGGCCGAACGCATGCTCCGTGTCTGCCGGCTGTAACGAATAACGCACAACCAGCAGGTTCACCAGTGACGCGGCGATATCCACCAGTGAATCAACCAGCGACGCCAGCAGGCTCACCGAGCCAGTATGCCACCAGGCAAACACTTTCATTATGAACAGTACCAGCGCCACAGCGGTGGCGCTCACGGCTGCCAGCGTCACCAGACGCGCATAGTGTGGATTCATCATCCCCTCACGTAATGTCGTGACCCGCATTTAGCTCGTTAATGACGTTTTTAACACACGGGAATAGCGAACGAACGTAAAAATACAGCATAGCGTTGCGAGCATCGCCACCGCCGCGCCAATAAAACCGATATCGGGCAGCCCCAAATGGATAATCACCTGATTGCCCAGCAGCGCCCCGCCGCCAATCCCAATGTTATAAATCCCCGAGTAGAGCGCCATCGCTACGTCAGTGGCATCCGATGCCAGCGTCAATACCTTGACTTGCATACCCAAACTCAGCGCCATAATCGCGATCCCCCAGACGAGACAGAGCGTCGATAAGCTCCAGCCACTGAATGACAAAGGCAGTAATAACAGTAAACACACCGCCAACAATGCGAACGACGCAATCAGGAATCCCGCCGGATATCGGTTGCTGTAGCGGCTAAACAGCATGCTGCCAATGATGCCTGCGCCGCCAAAAATCAGCAGCAGGATGGTGGTGAAGTTTTCACTCAACAACGCCACTTTCTGGATAAACGGCTCAATATAACTGTAGGCGGTAAAGTGCGCCGTTACGATCATCACCGTCAGGCCGTACACGCACAGCAACGCCGGACGCTTAATCAGCAAAGGCAAGCTCTTTAATGAACCGGAATTACTGCTCGGTAATACAGGCAACAGCCTCATCATGCCCAACATGATCGCCGTGGCGATCAGACCGATGAGGGCAAACGTTACGCGCCAGCCCAGATACTGCCCGACCACACGCCCCAGCGGTAACCCCAGCACGAGCGCCAGTGCCGTGCCGGTCGCCAACAGGCTCAACGCCTGTGCTTTTTTATCCGCAGGGGCCAGACGCACCACCAGCGACGCCGTAATTGACCAAAACACCGCGTGAGCCAGTGCTACACCGATACGGGCAATGACCAATACCCAATAATTCCAGGCCAGACCGGACAACACATTGCTGACGGCAAACAGAATAAAGATTTTGATCAGCAAACTGCGGCGTTCCATATCGCTGGAGAGCAGCATGCAGGGCAGCGACATCAGCCCCACCACCCAGGCATAAATCGTGATGATCAGCCCAACCTGCGCGGCGCTCATGGCAAAGCTGGCGGCGATGTCTGACAGCAACGCGACGGGGGCAAATTCAGCGGTGTTAAAAATAAATGCCGCCAGAGAAAGGCTAACGACACGTAACCAGGCGGTCGAACGGGGAGAACGGGTCATGGTATTGATATCAAAAGTTAAAATAAAAGAATGCGCCCCCTGTCGTAGCAGAGGCTAACGCGATGAAGTCATGGTACAGGGAAAGTATGACATCGCCGTGTAATCGGCGAGCGGCCAAGGGTGTTTCCGCGTGCTTTTATGAAGATGTCAGCCAGCCTGAAGACAGGTAAGGGAACATTCATGAGCATCATTTTTGGTGCTCATATTCTACGCGTTACCACGCCCTTACGCTGTCTTTTTTCGTGCCTTTCTTGCTCTACTTTGTATCCGGTTTCTATTGATAAAGAGTGGCTGTATCAAGAGATGTTGCGGTGCAATACACGTTTTCACTGTTGTTTTTATGCAATAAAACCACTAGAGCAGGAGATCGTTAATCCTGTTTCATACGTTCGCTAAGCGTTTCAACAATAAACGTATTCACTGAAATTTGACGTTCAGCGGCCGCAATGGTCAGTCGTTCCCCGAATGATTCAGGATAACGGAGGGTGAATGTTTTCACCTTCTCTTCACGCTCGTAAGGTTCGATGCCATTTTCCTGACAGTCTTCCAGATATTCGCGTAGCGAAATTTCACCCTCGCTTCTCAAGCCATTAATACTGTCGGCGACAAAATCACAGTAGCCAGATAAACCAATAAACTTACCACGAAACATACCAATTTCCGGTACGTAGCTGATAATGGCTGGTTGTCCAGAAACCACCATCGTATTTGGTGTGTTGAGTGCTTTCGTCATGGTTTTACTCCTATACTTTCTAGCCATTCACGCAGGCTAACCAGTGCACCTTTATCAGTATCCGGTGACGGGTGAGGACGATGAAATCGGGCGATACTCCCGTTCAATAAAAATTGCACTCGTGACCCGCTACCTTCCTTAATTTCACCACCTAACGCAGTAACAAGTGACTCAATATTCGACCATTTGACACCTGAAAGTACGGGTGTTTTGAAAATTTGGCTCAGCGTTTCCCGCTGCTTCTTTCGTAGGCTGGCTATTTTTCCCTGCATTACCGATTCCATGATGTCATTTACTGAAGTCAGTATAAACACCGCTAATATGAAGTCAAATCATGAAGTCAAAGCACGTAATATGCCTGAAAAATCCATAAAAAAAGCCCTCCATCATGGAGGGCAAAAAGACAGGGATGGTGTCTATGGCAAGGAAAAACAGGGTGTGTACCTACTACACATTTACTACTCGGACTGCACTACATTCACTACAGACTACTTACTACACTCGCACTACTACTCGGGATGACTTGTCGTACCTGGTGGTGGCGCGGCCATCTGGTTAAACATCGATATCTGTTGCTGCATCTCTTTCATTCTTTGCTCATGCTTTAGCTCTAATATGTCTTTCTGCGCTGGCGTCAGCAGGTTATACATTTGGTTGCGCACGCGAGCCATCTGGATCTGGCGCTCAATCTGCACACCCATCATTCGGGTTATCTGCGACCGCACTGCCGCTTCGTTAAACGTTTCCGCCGTCACCAGCTTGTGCATGGCTTTAACATCTTCGGTGTTAAACGCCGGCTTGTCCTGACGACTCTGGTGCATCAAATCACGCATCTGCTGGCGCTGTTGTTCCGTCAGCCTCACACCATCGAACATACCTTGCTGACCGGGTGCGCCTTTCGTGGCGGAATCATCAATATGCCAGCCGCCCACAGGGGCATCTCCATTTCCTGCTGCAAAGGCGGTAAACGAGCCTAACATCAGCAGTGAAGCAAGAGATAAGGTTGCGAACGGTTGCATCAATAACTCTCCAGAGCGGTACGTACGTTGTGAATCAATGAACATGAGTCTACGCACCTTGCTGCAAACATGCGTCAGAGGGTGTAAAACTATGTAAAGTCATGGAATAGCGCTAATCTATGTCGTATTTTGCCCTTGGAGGTAGAGAAAACATGAATAAAATTCTGCTGGTTGATGACGATAGAGAGCTGACGGCTTTATTGAAAGAGTTGCTCGAAATGGAAGGGTTTAACGTCGTTGTCGCCTACGATGGCGAGCAAGCGTTACAGCTATTAGATAACACGATTGATCTGTTATTACTGGACGTAATGATGCCGAAGAAAAACGGCATCGATACCTTAAAAGAACTACGACAGCAGCACCAAACACCGGTCATTATGCTGACCGCCCGCGGCAGCGAATTGGATCGCGTTCTGGGTCTGGAACTGGGGGCCGATGATTATCTGCCCAAGCCTTTTAACGACAGGGAACTGGTCGCGCGGATTCGTGCGATCCTCCGCCGTTCTCATTGGACCGATCAACAGCAGACGGGTGATAACAGCGCCCCAACGTTGGAAGTGGATGGCCTGCGCCTCAGCCCTGGCCGACAGGAAGCCAGCTTTGACAATATCGTACTGGATCTGACAGGCACCGAGTTCACACTGCTCTATCTGCTGGCACAGCGGCTGGGACAGGTGGTGTCCCGCGAGCATTTAAGTCAGGAAGTGCTGGGAAAACGGCTGACACCATTTGACCGTGCGATCGATATGCATATCTCAAACCTGCGGCGTAAATTGCCAGAGCGCAAAGACGGTTTGCCCTGGTTTAAAACACTGCGTGGACGCGGCTATTTGATGGTATCGGCTGCATGATCAATAGTTTGACCGCTCGTATCTTTGCCATTTTTTGGCTAACGCTGGCGCTGGTGCTCATGCTGGTTCTAATGGTGCCCAAGCTGGATTCGCGCCAGCTTACTGCCTTGCTGGAAAACGAGCAGCGGCAGGGCATCATGTTGGAACAACACATTGAAGTCGACCTTGCCAACACGCCTGCCAACGATCTGCGCTGGTGGCTACGGCTGTTCTGGGTGTTGGAGAAATGGGCTCCGCCGGGGCAACGTCTGTTTCTGGTCACCAGCGAAGGTCGCATTTTGGGCGCAGAGAAACATGAAACCCCGATCGTGCGTAATTTTATCGGATTGTCGGATAACGCCGATCACCCGCAAAAGAAAAATTACGGCCGCATTGAGCTGCTCGGTCCCTTTGCGATCCGCGATGGCGATGACAACTATCAGCTTTACCTGATTCGCCCTGCCAGTAGTCCACAGTCGGATTTCATTAGCCTGCTGTTTGACCGTCCTTTACTGCTGCTGATCTTTACCATGCTGATCAGTTCACCGCTGCTGCTCTGGCTCGCCTGGAGTCTGGCAAAACCTGCACGTAAGCTTAAACATGCTGCCGACGAAGTCGCCAAAGGCAACTTACGCCAGCACCCGGAACTGGAATCCGGCCCGCAGGAATTTCAGGCGACGGGCGTCAGTTTTAACCAGATGGTCAGCGCACTGGAACGGATGGTCACAGCACAGCAACGCCTGCTGTCGGATATCTCCCATGAGCTGCGCACGCCGCTGACGCGCTTGCAACTGGCGACAGCACTGCTGCGCCGACGTCAGGGCGAAGGCAACGAACTGAACCGCATCGAAACGGAAACGCAGCGGCTTGACAGCATGATTAACGACCTGCTGGTGCTGTCACGCAATCAGCACAAGAACGAGCTGACCCGTGAATTCCTGCATGCCGATGAGCTATGGGGCGATGTGCTGGACGATGCCGCGTTTGAAGCCGAGCAGATGGGGAAAACGCTGGAAGTGCCCTACCCGCCGGGGCCGTGGACGCTCTTTGGCAACCCAGCTTCGCTCGACAGCGCGCTGGAAAATATCGTACGCAACGCGCTACGTTATTCTCACAACCACATCGAAGTCGCCTTCTCGGTAGATAATCAGGGTATCACCATCAAAGTCGATGACGATGGCCCCGGCGTTAGCCCGGAAGATCGCGAACAGATTTTCCGTCCCTTCTACCGTACGGATGAAGCACGCGACCGCGAATCCGGCGGCAGCGGTTTAGGGCTTGCGATTGTGGAAACCGCCATTACGCAGCACAAAGGCTGGGTAAAAGCGGAAGACAGCCCGCTGGGCGGGTTGCGCTTAATCATCTGGTTGCCGTTGCATCAGCGGTAAGTCAGCGAGGCATGTTAAAACTACCCTGACGTACTGGTTTTTTTCAATACGTCAGGGCGTCTCGTATAAGCCAACAAAGCCCATTACTTTTAGAAATAACCCCGAATAAAGGGTATTGTTGATTAATCAGACTACTGATTACACTAGCCAAATGAAAGTTCCTCCCATTTCTGCTGTATATATTTTCTAAAACTAATCATCAAAGGGGATTGATATTCTCTATATCTCCACACCAGATAAGTCTCTAACGTAGGTATTTTCCAGTCTGGAAGAATCAACTTTAGCTCTCCAGACTCAATATAGTTTCGAATATACCAATACGGAGAAGCCACACAAATACCTTTCCCTTCTAAAGCAAGGTTGACTATAGCTGTAACATTATTTGAAATTAATTTCGCGTCAATTTTTATAGCTTGTTGAATACCCTCATCCTCTTTTGTGAATGTTAAATCCGCTAGTGAGGGATGATTTAACATCAACACATTATGGTCATCAAGATCGCGAGGATTGACAACCCTATGATTTTCATTCAAATAATCAGGAGACGCACACATAACAAGAGGCATCGGTGTTAATTTACAATGAACAAGATCTGGGCTATTAATGAATCCACTTTTTAACACTAAATCGTCAAACTCAGGAGAACTTACCGATAAATCACTTCTTTCTCTTGAAAATAAATCAATGCAAACGTCTTCGTGCTCAATGATATAGTCATAAACCCATTGATTAGCAGTATTTTCACACATTACACTTGGCGCTGAAAATCTAATTTTTCCACAAATTCTCCCCGTATCATCACCAATTTCAGAGAGTAAAGAATAGACTGAAGAGACGATCGATTTCGCTTTTTTATAGGTAAAATTCCCTGCATTGGTCATTTCAATTCCACGAGAATTTCTACGCAATAATGTGCAACCCAATAATGACTCTGTTTTGGCAATCGATTTACTGATCGTTGACACGCTCGTACTCAGTTTTGTCGCGGCCAGTGACAAACTGCCACACTCAACAACCGTATAAAAAATCACCCAATCATTTACTAATTTATTTTTATAGATCAAAATAATAACCCCAGCGATAGTTAAAAAAGTTGCAATTTATTTTTCTCAATGCAATAAATTCCTTTATTTTTTCGTTTTATATAAAAAAACCATATGAGTGCTGGCTCCCCCTCCCCCAGCCTCTTATTTGTTCTGACAAGCGACCGAGGGACGACAAAATATGCCCGTAAAACTAATTGATCAACGAGAACGTCAACATCGATTCGCTGCGTAGAGGACTACTGACCTGAGCCTCTGATTCTGCCAATATGGGTTGTATCTCCAGGCGCGCAGTCAAGGCCTTACCTCTGACAGGTCGCCCATCCAGAACGGGTATCAATTGCGTTCCTGGAGTCAACATCATCGCATGACTGCCGCCATTTTTTAATTCACCTGTCGACGTCAGCGTTCGCAGTTCTACTGCATGACCATCCAACTGAACATCCATCAGGCGCAAGCGGGTAACACCGTGCTCACCGTAGCGTAGATCTCCTCGCTCTCCCCCCTCTCCCTGAACCAGCAATTTTATCGTTCGGGTGTATGGACAAACCGCATTAAACATCAGTGAACGCATACCGGGAGATACCGATCCTCTCGCAAGATCTTGCAATTGCCAACGTGACATAATGCCGTAATCAACCACTGGATTGCTTACTGACAGATTACAACGAGTATCGGGTATCAGCTCTGGCATCACCGTGTCAAACGGTGCAATAACATCAGCAGCACTGGCAAAGGTGACCCCTAACAACAGCGCGAACCCACACCGTCCAAAAAGCCTGTTCATATCATTATCCTTATTGGCAAACCGCCGTTGCATGTTCGTAGAGGGTAGGAGTTTCAACGGTTTCCGGCAGAGCAAGCTTCATTTTACACTCCGTCCTGCCCGAACGTTGAACCTCCAATATCATGTCGGGTGCAGCATCTGGCACAAAAACTGAGCCATCATCACCCACCACAGTCACCAGATGGTCCGAATGATCAAATACGCTGGCACCAGGTAAAATTCGTTTACCGTTCGCCATCATGGCGTCAACCAATACACGGCGAGTGCGTACCACGTCAAAATCCACCCGACCAATAGCGCCCCGTGCCATTTCGGCTTCCTGCCAGGCATTGCTGACATCAATATTTTTAGCCAAACTACGAGTATCGATTTGAATACCCGAACGGCGGTAACCATTCAGTGTCGGCAGTACGGCATACCCCCAGCGGTTAGTCCACACAGGGCCTCCAGGCGTATCCAGTCGAACCCCCGATTCTTTCCCCACCCGAGCAATACCAAAGGTATCTGCAACCCGGTAAGGAGAGAACGTCGCCCCACCCTCATGTAACACTGCACCACCGCTGGCGCGCGCAGACCAGTTCGTATAGCGATCGCTGTCATGGCTCAGGCTGGCACTGAATTGACTGACTGGCGTTACAAAATCAACATTGCCGCTAGCAGAAGTGAGGTGGTTGCGTAAATTGCGATCGGTGGCGATGCTCCAGCCAATCTCCTGACTGGTGCGTTCGCTGTAGCGAACACCTGCACGGGCACTACGTTTGGACGAGTACAGATAACTATCGATATTTCGTCCCTCACCCAGCGGAATACTGAACGAGACATATAAGCGTTCATCCTTCTGACCACTGAGCGTCGCGGTGTTGCGCTCAAGACTAACGCCGAGATAAGCACGCCCAAACTGACGACTCCAACTACCACGCAGATAGTCATTGTTGTTAGCGTCAAAAGTAGTGCTACGCGCCCATGACAATGAAAAGCTGCCGAGGGAATCTTCCGACCAATTGATTCCGCTTCCCCACTGATAGCGGCTTTGGCTATTAGGATTATCCAAAGCGTCGCGTTGCAGGGCATCACTCAGTTCTCGGTATTTGGAACTCTGCTGTCTTCCGTTGATACTGACACCGAGGCGCTCAGTCAAACTATGGCTAAGCATCGCAGACAACAACGCCCCGGTGTTACCATGCTCGACATCCTTTGCCAACGTGCTCTGAAGGCTAAGACGGGTCAGATCAAACAACTGGGTTTCCAGACTCAGGGCACCTGCGCGATAGGGCGTTGACCCTAATATGCCAACATTAAGGCCTGTGAAAGGCGTCATCTGCCAGCCCGTGGCGATGGTTCCCAACACGGGAGATTGACCATTTTGTTGCTCAAGGCGGCCTGCACCAAATGACAAACCAGAAGCAACCAGAGGTGCGCGTGCCAACAATGTCGCCGCAGGAACCGTAAACTGACGCGCCTGACCGTTACTGCCAGTAAGCGTAACAGCCAGATCGACGCGGGTATTCAGCAGAGAAAAGCCCTGCAATCGGAAAGGACCAGCCGGAATTGTTGTACTGTAAACCAACACACCAGACTGGCGTACTTCGACTACAGAGGGCGTATCCGCCACCCCTTCAACCAGTCCGCCACCACCTTGCCCAGATGTCAGAGCCGACTCAGGAAACATTTGAAAGCCCTGAACCTGCCCCGTTCCGAACAGCGAATTAGAGAGGTTAATCTGGCCGAGCTGCAAGACCTTTTTAATACCGACAAAACTACGCTGTGCATAGGCGGATTGATGATTAATTCGATTCTGATTATTAAAACGGGCAAAAGTCTGGCGGCTGCGCATAATCCAATCTCCGGCATTAAATCCTGCTTCGGTATTGACTTGACCGAAATCAACGCCCCCACTCCTACCAGATGAATTCATGTATTGAGCAGAATAATTTAACATGCCGGCGACGCCACCGTGCTGCCAATTACCGTCATCGGTATCTAACCTATTAAGTGCTTCAGGTGGGATAATCAGGTGAACCTTACCCTCACCCGGTTCAGGTTGTATATCCGTTTGGGGCCAGGCTCGACGCAGGTCAAAACAGGCGACACTCTCTGCATAACCCGGTGGTGATACCAGCCTCGCCTGACGCTGAAAAGCGCGATCGGCACATAATGTTCCCTTGTCATCAAAACGTACTTTCATCCGCCCACGATTATCACCATTTACTATCAACACCACCGTGGACTCGCCGGGCATAAAACGTGGTACATGGCTAAATATCCTTGCAATGTGGGGGTCAACACCACGTTCATTCAGCACTTCAGTATCAAAGATTAGGCCATCATGTTCCTTGCTAACGGTAACTGCACGGGCTAAGCCAATACCACAATCACAGCCGACAACAATCAAGAGAAGGAGAGCATAACGCCACGATCGGCGTTGACCAGTGTGCACAACATATGACACTCCTCCTCCTTAAGGCGCCAGAGGCGCATCGTAATTATCAACAGTAAATCCCCAGGTGGTTGCCGGCGATATCCGTACTTGGTTTATCGTTCCCCCCGTTTTTTTCGTCTCTTTGGTAAGCATCAGGCTCTGTCCCGGTAAGACATAAGTATGCGGCAGTGCCCAGGTCGAATGATCGGGTAACGTCGTAACACCAGAACCAAGGCGAACAACATAAGGTGATGGGTTGTGGACGCTTAACTTCCCTTCCTTTAACGACCACACAAGGCGCTTCCAGGGCGCATCATCGTGGGCAAGACCAGTAGGACGAATGATGATTGGCAGGTTCTGTCGTACCGTCATGCGCACGACATTCTTGTTTTTTTCCTGCGGGGGCACACCCTCAAATACCACGCGCTTGAGGCGTTCTGTTTTAAGCGGCGTTTTCGTCGTCAGCATGAAACGCACACGCTGGGTTTTTCCAGGTTCAACTCGGGCAGTTGGCGGGGTGACAATGAGCAACTTATCCTTGTCCTGCTCAATATCTTGCAGAGTGGTCAAGAGCAGTACGGGAAAGGTATCCGTATTATTCAGGTTGATGGCACCTTCTCCATCGTCTTCCTCAACGATAACAACTGAGGATTCAGGCAACATACCCGTAGCATGTGCATTACTGCATAACAGCCACATAGCGGCAAATGAGGACAAACAAAAAGCAGAAAGATTCATACGATATCCTATCGGCATATGAAAGTAAGGAAACAAGTATTAGGCAGAGGCTGTCAGAAAAGGCTGGTCGCAAAAACCGACCAGCCACAGCAAGCTTATTACAAGTAGACCAGTTCCAGCGTGGTCAGCCCGTCTAGCTTCACGGGGTTAGAAAGGTCAAGCTCAGAAGCCTTATTGATGTAGGCTTGCACATTCAGCTTGCCAGCCAGATTGGTAAAGGCGACAGGCTCCTTAGTGCTGGGTTTGAACCAACTTGAGATAATTGGTACGTTGTAATAGAAATACGATTTAGGATAAGTTTGCCATTTGGCACCCGAATTGAGGCTTTTAAAGCCATAAGCAACTGATTTACCATCCGCAGTGACATCTGTCATCGCAATCGCATATCCACCCACTCTTTGGCCGCCATCCAAGCCAAGCCCGACAACATAGTGAGCAAGCTCCCTTTTTATCCCAGCAGGGATATAGGATGCAGAGCCTGCACCATCATTCCCTTTTCCAGCCACAGTATTCAGGCGACCATTAATTGCTTTCAACGCTACCTTAGCAGGCGCATAACAGGTGATAGAAAAATCCAGAGATTTTCTATCAAGCTGAGTCAGTGAGCCCTTTTTTAAGGACGCTGGCGGAATAACACCATAATCAATGGTCCCCCCTCCCGTCAGTACCGGTTTACAAGCCGACGGCGTGATGGTACCAATCACTTTGACATCAATATTCTCCGCCATGACGTTTGCCGATGTTGTCGCCAGCACAGCCAGCGCACAGGCGGTTTTAGTAATATTATTCATCATAATGACCTCTTTAATTTTATGGAAAAAACATGCCAGAAAAAGATATTTACCCCGGTAGTTAGGCGGGTTAACAATCCCCTTTAATTTTTAAAAAACAACCACTATAAAATTATGTTAATAATAACGACAAAGCGCTATTTCACAGACACCAAATCAAATAATACCAGCCAGGAAAAAAGAATAATCACAACAAGATTCGTTATTCCCAAGCAAATATCTGGCAATATAAAAGCAAGTAAACAGAAAAACATAAAAACAAGGACTTATAAATAAAAAATATAGGTAGAATATATTATTTAAATTAGCAATAATATTTCACCAAAAACATATTCGGTACTGAAAATAAAGAAACAATGCGTAATCAGGAAAGACCGGGCGCAAAGCCCGGCCAGCGACTGAAAGCGTATTACAAATAAACCAACTCCAACGTGGTCAGCCCGTCCAGTTGCACGGGTTTAGCAAGGTCAAGCGCAGAGGCCTCAGTGATATAAGCCTGTACGCCTAGCTTGCCAGCCACCGTTTTAAACGCGATGGGAGTTTTCCCGTCTTTCTCTGCCCATGTGAGTTGTAGGTCTCTGGTATTGAAACTAAATAAAGAGCCTTTATCATATGACGATGACGTCCAGCTATCGGATGCATTTTTGCGCATCAGCAATGAGGCGCTCTGACCATCAACGCTATAACTGCCAGGTACCAGTCGGATGCCATATCCCCCGATATTTTGTCCGCCATCGGACTTCCCTAACCCCGCTACATTGATAGATTTCGTATCAAAGATCACCCCATTAAATATGTCATAGCCACCATAATTTCCCTTGGCATTTGTGGTTGTATCAGCCTTCGCGCCGATAGCATGCACAGCAACCTTGGCTGGGGCATCACAGGTTATGGAAAAATCCACCTGTTTTTCATCTAAAACCGTAAAGGAATCACTATTTAAGGACTCTGGCGGAATAACACCGTAATCAATGGTGCCCCCCCCTGTCAGTGCCGGTTTACAGGCCGACGGCGTGATGGTACCAATCACTTTGACGTCAATACTCTCCGCCATGACGTTTGCCGATGTTGTCGCCAGCACAGCCAGCGCACAGGCGGTTTTGGTAATATTATTCATCATAATGACCTCTTTAATTTTATGGAAAAAACATGCCAGGAAAACATATCTCCCCCGGTATATAACCGGGTTAATAGCCCTCACTGGTTTTTTACAAAATAAAATAACCATCATGAAATTACGTTAATAATAACGATAGAATACTATCCACTAGGCCATCAGGCACCAAATTAAATAATCGCAGCCAGATGCGGAAAATAATCACCACAAGATAGTCATTTCGAAGCAAGTATCTGGCAACGTAAAAAACAAGTAAACAAAAAAAAAGAAAAATAAAGATTTCAAAAAAGGAAAACACACATAAAATATCGAAAATTTAAATTAGGATAATAACCATATCCAAAACAAATTCTGGCGTAAGAAATAAAGCGTACTCAGAAAAGACTGGGGCTGATAAGCACGTTACAGATAGACCATTTCCAACATGAGTATCCCATCCAGTTTGACGGATTGGTGAGAGGCCTGACGCTTTATTAAAGTACGGCTACACACCCTGTGTGCCAGCCATGATTTTGAAAGCGAACGGAGTTTTCTCGACTTTTCTGTCCACGCGAATTGCTGACGTTTATCAGAAGCATGGTATATACATTTGTTATCAAATTTCCAATATCCCCATGACCCAAACGTATTGCGATGGATTAATAATGAAACGTTTTCACCATCAACAGCGTAGGAATCAGGCACAAAACTGATGTCATACCCTCCGCTATTTATACGGATATCAGATGCTTCCAGGCTTGCCATATTTATAGATCTCATCTCAAACAGCTCTCCTACATCATAGTAATCTGGTTCACCTGGCTTCTTGCCGATAGCATCAATCGCCCCCCAGATGCCATCACATACTGTTGAAAAGCGAATCTTTTTTTCATCCAAAACAGTAAAAGTATGTCTTTTTATCAAAGCAGATGGAGTAATACCGTTAGCAGGAAGGCTCCCATCAGCCAAAATTGATTTGCAGGCTGTCAGTTTCAGTGTACCTATAATTTTTATGTCACTGCCGTCAATCATCTCTGTTGGTGGTGCTATTACCAGTACCGCCAGTACACAAGCAGCTCTCTTCACAGTCTTCAACATAATATGACCTATCACTAAATCGGTTTGCATAATAGCGCGACACTTTCTGTAGGCAGCACCCCGTCAACACAGTGCTTGCACGATAAGAAGTGAAGCATCCATGTGGAAGTTATTTAAATTGACATAATACCGAAAAATGTCATCATGCCCGGTGGATAATGGTGTTCACAACATCATGAATCAACGAGAAAATAATGATAGATAGAATTCATCAGTATGGGAAACTTGCCTTATAATTTATAAAAATAATTATTCCATTTAGAAAAAATTTGATAAAA
Source organism: Pectobacterium fontis (assembly GCF_000803215.1). GTDB lineage: Bacteria > Pseudomonadota > Gammaproteobacteria > Enterobacterales > Enterobacteriaceae > Pectobacterium > Pectobacterium fontis. The sequence continues at coordinate 166,557 of NZ_JSXC01000033.1, read as the reverse complement.
GCCACGAAAAATAAAAGAAAAATAATACCCTATATTGAGTATCTGTAATTATTAATAAAAAATAAACAAAAAATAAGGAAAATAAACTTTTCCAAATTGGAAAACATCGCAAATTTTATTCAAAGGGGAAGTCGTCTCTTATGATGACACTGCATTGCGTTTTTTACGCGATTGCGTAGAGTACCTTACTCATGCCGACAATCGGCAAGACCCGTGTTGAATGAAGGATACCAACCATGAAAGGAGTAACGTTGCTGGCTGGCGTACTGACCGCGTTAATGAGCAGTCAGGCATTCAGTTCCAGCGATGGAGTGTGCGGCTTTTCCGACTCAGAATGTGGCCTGTCTGCTCTGCCTTATCTGCAACCGGATAATGACACGCGCACTAATCTGATGTTGCTGCAAAGCCGCCTCCACGGAATTTCACTTCCGTTACCCCATCCGTTGCCCGATCAAACGCGTTCACGTATCGATCCGTTCACCGCCTATCGGGTCATGGGACTCGCCGCCACGGAAACGCCTCAGACGTCAGAAGGGGGAGAAGATGTCACGGAGGATGCGCCTTATCTCTCCACACTCAATAAAGCGAAGCGGCTAAATCTTCCGTTATCCGTTCAGGGCACGATCTCCACGTTTTCACCTGATGATAATGAAGGACGCCATATTTCCAATGCGCTCTCCACGCTGGAAGCGTTTTTTGACGTCCTGCTGGCAGACAAACAGCTTACCGAAGAACAGCGTACGCTGCTGGCTCATCAGCGGGTGAATCTCCTCAACCCGTTGTATACCAAAGCGGCGCTGAACGAGGGTCTGGTAAGCCTGCCAGACGAGGGGCATGCTGGCGCGCTCATGCAATATCTGTTCGCGGTTCTGGCGTTCTATCAGGGCCACTTTGATGAGGCAGAAAACGGTTTTCAGGCGTTAGTATCATCACCACAGCCGTGGGTCGCGGAAACCTCACGCTACATGCTGATTCGCGTAACAATCAATAAAGCCATGGAACATGCACTCGATGAATACAACATGTTCGATGCCAGTAAAGCCGATACGGCTGCCGCGCAATTGGCCGTGCAGCATATTGACGATTACCTGAAACAGTATCCAGAAGGGCAATACGTTGACTCCGCTAACGGGTTGTATCGCCGCGCATACTGGATCATGAATGATACCAATGCCCTGGCGAAAACGTACCAACATGAACTGGAAAACACCCCCGACGTTGAAGACCTCCTTGAATTAAACGATGAGATCGACAATAAACTGCTGGAAAATAGGCAGTTTATCAGCGCACCAGACAGCGCGCCGTTGACGATGGTGCAGGATCTCAAGCGGTTGCGTTCCGATGAGGGCTGGCTGGCATTGCCCGCCTTATCCGCAGATGAACTCGCCGCTCAGCAACCACTCTTTGAACACGGCGACATGCAAGAAGCATTTCGCTATCTTCAGGCTGCACAGCGCTTTTATGGCACAAAGAATTACGCCGCCGTCGTTGACAGCGTTCCCACGACCCAAGCGAACGATCTGACCGACACCGTGCTTTTCAGCCTGCAAGTGCTGCGCGGTCGGGCGCTGGTGCGTCTGGAACGCTGGGATGACGCCGAAGCGCACTGGCGCCAACTCTTAACGCATAAGATGGGGTATACCCAAAATCAGTTCCTGCAACTGGCGCTGGCGGAAACGCTGGTTAAGTCAGGCCACCCGGAGCGGGTCTTTGCCACTGACAGCCCAGTCAAGAACCTGCGCTTTCGTTCTGCGGTGCTGAAAACCAGTGCCAACGCCGATCTGCTGCGTCAGCAAACCGGCCCGCAGCAAACCCATGAAGAGCGCGCTATCGCGCTGCATACGCTGTTAACCAAATCGCTGACGCACGGGGATTACGCCAGCTATCTTAAAGATGTTCAGTTGCGAAAAGCGATCGCGCCGCTGGTCAGCAGCGAAAACCAAAGCTGGAATCAGGAGGATCTCACGGCATTTGACTGGGATGGCAGCGATACCGAAGAAGGCTATCAATGTCCCGCGCTGAATGATGTGGTTGCTACGCTAAACCAGCGTCCGAACGACGCCCGTGCGATTAACTGCCTTGGCGAGTTTTTCCTGCGCACCAATAACAGCGTGGGCTTCGACTGGGGCGAAGGCAACATGCTGAGCGGGCTTACCAACGCCCCCACGCAATTCGTCGGCACCGAATATAACCGTCTGGATGGTTACATGCGGGTGATTGCCGATGCAAAAGCCCCGCCGGAAGACAAAACCTATGCCCTGTATCGCGCTGTCTATTGCTATGCGCCAAGCGGCTATAACGACTGTGGCCCACAGGACATCAGCAAGGCCACGCGCAAAGCCTGGTTTACCCAATTGAAAACCAAGTACAAAGGCAGCGAGTGGGCAGACAAGCTCGATTATTACTGGTAACGCCGCTGATCGTGCTGGCCTGCCTGCTGTCGTTTGGCGCGCAGGCCACACCCATTACGACTGCCGACTCAACCGTCGATGCGACACGCTATCAGGATTTCTGGCTGTGGGCGGCGGTGCAACCCCAGCCAATCCTGCATCAGGCACAGACGCTGTACCTGCATCAGGGGGAAATCGCCCGTCGTCAGGGTCAGGTGGTATTTCTGCGTCAGGGGATCCCACCCAGTCAGTTGCGCGTTAACCGCGTCTGGCTAGCTTTCCGCATGACCACGCTGGAGCTTTCCGATCGCCATCTGAACCGAATGATCGCGTTACGGGAAAAGTGGCAGCGTTACGGGAATCAGGTTATCGGCATTCAGATCGACTTTGACGCGAAAAGCTACCAACTGGCAGGCTATGTCGCATTTCTAACGCAATTACGCGCGCGTTTGCCTGCTGATTGTCAGCTCAGCATTACGGGGCTGCTCGACTGGTCAAAAACCGGTGATGTTGCGGCGTTGAACCGCTTACAGGGCAAGCTGGATGAAGTGGTGGTGCAGACCTATCAGGGACGACGCACCATTACCAACTACGCGGAGTATCTGCCAGCGCTAATGAAGCTGACCCTACCTTTTCGGGTCGGACTGGTACAACACGGCAAGTGGGAGCCACAGTGGCAGCAGCGCCTTGCCACGTCACCCTACTATCGCGGGGAGGTGGTGTTTCTGGTGAATCCGCCACTGAAAAAATCCGCCATCGGCAAGCTGTAGCACGCCGCGGCTACAGGCACCCGCCGAAACCATTCTGCCGCCAGGCTTCATAACTGATAATCGCCACTGCATTCGACAGATTCAGGCTACGGTTATTAGACTGCATAGGAATCCGAATACGGAAATCCGGTGCAAAACCGTTGCGAATCTCGTCTGGCAGACCCGATGTTTCCGATCCAAACAGCAACACATCGCCCGGCTGATACGCGGGCTGGTCATACGGGCGGCTGCCTTTGGTGGTACAAGCGAAAATACGTTTGCCGGGAACCGCAGCCAGAAAATCCTGATAGTTTTTATGACGGCTGACGTTCGCCAGATCGTGATAATCCAGCCCCGCACGGCGTAGCTTTTTCTCTTCAAAATCAAAACCCAGCGGTTCGATCAGATGAAGCGTACAGCCGTTGTTGGCCGCCAGTCGGATAATGTTGCCGGTGTTCGGTGCAATTTGAGGCTCATAGAGCGCGATATGGAACATGAGATAACGTCAACCACGAAGAAAAATTCCGCCGCAGTATAACGCATTCGCGCTGGGCAACCCAAAACCTGTACGCACCGCATTGCAGATTACTCTGCACGACGTTTTCATCCGTAGCGATTACACTTAATCCTACGGAAAAAGGCGTTCCATTTGCGAAACGCAAATAGCTTATCAGCAGGCCAAAGGCCTGTGTGGAGGTTGAATGAAACACCCTAAGACATTACTGGCCTGTGCTGCCCTGCTCAGCCTGCCGTTTCTGGCGAGCGCGAATACGACACAAGCACCTACGCCTCAGCAGCAGTTTGACAATGGCATCAGCAGCCAGAAACAGCTACAGCAGAATATGCAACAGAGCCAGAAATTGCAGCAACAGCAGTTGAATCAGCAGCTCCAGCAGCGTAACCAGCAGTTGCAACTGCAACGCCAACAGCAGTTACAGAAGGATTTACAGCGGGCGCAGAAAGCCACGCCGCCGCCGACTCAACAGAACCCTTGATGCGGCGGCGATCTTACAGCCGCACCCCCATCAGCGTCAGAATCAACGGCGTGGTCAGCGCAGCCATTGCCGTTGATAACAACAGGCTGGACGCCACTGGCCCCCCCAGTACTTCGAACTGACGCGACATCAAATAGACGTTAACCCCCACAGCCATCGACCCCAGTAGCACCACCGCGCGCGTTTCCATTTCCGGCAGGCCGAGCGCTATCGCAATTCCCCAGATCGCCAGCGGTTGTACCAGCAGTTTGATGAAGCAAATCGCCGTGCTGATCTGCCAGCCGTCGCGCACACGGTATTCCGCCAGCCCCATTCCCAGCGCCACCAGCGACAGCGGCGCGGCAATCTGCCCAAGCATGGAGAGCGGCTGATCGACAAATGACGGCAGCGGCAGTCCCGTCAGGCTGAATAACGTACCGGACAGAATCCCGATAATCAGCGGGTTTTTCAGCACGCCCAGCGCGGTTTTGGTAAAACCCTGTAGCGACAACGCCCCGTTACGCGCCCATTCAATCGATACCGTCACCAGCGTCCACAAAATCAGCCCGTTAAACACCACCACCAGCGCGACCGACGGGATGGCCTCTTCGCCCAACATCAGCGTGGCAATCGGTAGCCCCAGCATCACGTTGTTGGAGAAGATACCGCTCAGCGCAAACAGCGAGCCAGAGACGCCATCAAGATGAAAGATTTTGCGTGCCACAATCCGGCCTAAGACAAACACCAGCAGACAGCCGCCGAAAAAGGCGATCAGCAACCGCGCATCCACTACCGGACGTTTGGAGAAATCCGACATCAGGCGGAACAGCATGGCGGGCATGGCCACGGAAAAGACAAAGCGCGTCATGCCGTCGGTCACGGTAGTCGGCCATTTACCGTAGCGAATCAGGCTATAGCCGAGCGCGATAAGAACAAACAGGGGTAACGACAGAAAAATCTGGTGCCAAAGCGAAACGATAAATGCGGGCATGAAGCCACTTCCTTATTACCGGCACCAAGTCAGAAAAAGAGTCCCCGCAAGCAAAGATCATGCGGCAATAGGCGAATGCTGGTCACTTAAGCATGAGCATGGATTTAGGGGAAACACGGTGATGAGGTTCCCGCAGAGATGCCTCACACCGTGGTCGCCCCGGTATCTCGATCCTTAAGCGATCAACATTCGGTAATGAGCAGACCTCAGCCGGTCGCGAAGCCTACCCCAATTAAATCTATCCGGTCAGTACAGATACAGTCAACGCCCCAGTCCAGCAAAATTCGCGCACGCTCAGGTTGATTCACCGTATACACCAGAATGCGCAAACCCGCCGCTTTCAGATCCGCGACGCGTTCCGCCGTCAGCAGTTCGTGGTTCAGGTGGATGGACACGCATGCCAGACGCTGCGTTAACGCCAGCCAATCCTCTTGCCACTCATCCAGCAGCAGCCCGCGCGGCAGATCCGGTACGGCCTGTTGCGCCGCTTCCAGTGCCTCGATAGAGAACGACGACAGCAGCGGAGCTATCGGGTGCTCAGCCCATAACTGACGCGCCGCCAGCGCAATCACCCGTCCGGTTTCGGTTTCATAGCCAGTGGTGGGTTTAATCTCGATATTGGCCGCCATGCCATACTGCGCGCAGCGTTTCGCCACTTCCGACAGCAATGGCAGGCGTTCACCCACAAATTGATGACCATACCAGCCGCCGACATCCAGCCCAACCAGTTTGTCCCACGGCAGTTCGCCCGCGATCCCCCCGCCGTTGCTGGTGCGCTCCAGCGTGTCGTCATGGAGAAGGAAAATCTGACCGTCCTGCGACAGTTTGGCGTCACATTCGATCATCTTGTGACCGAGGCTGGCACCGACATCAATCGCTGCCAGCGTGTTTTCCGGTGCCAGTGAGCCGCCGCCGCGATGGGCGACAATAGTGGGATAAGGCCAGGTTGTTTCCATTATTCCATCCGTAATCCGCTTTGCGAATCAAACAGGTGCCATGATGAGGTGGGTAAATGCAGCCAGAGCGTCGAGCCGATGGCGGGACAGTGCTCATAGGAGAGTCGCGCGATCACGTTCTGCCCACCCCACTTGCCGTGCGCCAAATTATCCGCGCCCAACAGTTCGAGTGTGCCAATCTGCAACGGGATACCGCCGGTTTCGCGCGTCGCCAACTGAATATGCTCTGGTCGTACCCCCAGCGTCAATGCTTTACCGCGCCACTGCGGCTTCGGCTCAGGCAGCGCCAGCGCGATATCGTCACCGATTTCAAAACGGCAGCCGTCATCGCTAATACGTCCTGACCACAGGTTCATGGCGGGTGAACCCATAAAGCTGGCGACAAACAGCGAAGCCGGACGGCGATAAATCTCCGCCGGTGCGTCAATTTGCTCGGCGATCCCTTTGTTCATGACGATAACGCGCTGCGCCAGCGTCATGGCTTCAACCTGATCGTGCGTGACGTACAGGCTGGTGGTTTTCAGGCGCTGGTGGAGTTGCTGCAATTCCAGCCGCATCTGTACCCGCAGTTTGGCGTCCAGATTCGACAGCGGTTCGTCGAACAGGAACACCGCGGGTTCACGGACAATCGCCCGCCCCATCGCCACGCGCTGTCGCTGGCCACCGGATAGCTCACGCGGCTTGCGTTGCAGCAGCGGCATCAATTCCAGAATGCGTGCGGCGTCTTCTACGCGTTCACGAATCTGCGCCTTGCCGAAGCCACGGATTTTCAGGCCGTAGGCCATGTTGTCGAACACGTTCATATGGGGATAAAGCGCATAATTCTGGAATACCATCGCAATGCCGCGATCTTTGGGTTCCAGCTCAGTAACGCGTTCGTTATCAATATAGATATCGCCGCTGGTGGTGCGTTCGAGGCCAGCCACCATGCGCAGTAGCGTCGATTTACCACAGCCCGATGGCCCCACCATCACCACGAACTCGCCATCTGCGACGTCCAGATCGATGGGTTGGATAACCTGTGTTTTGCCATCATACGACTTGGTGACGGCCTGAAGTTTTAAACATGCCATAAGCGTTTCCGAAATTCGTCTTGATTTATTTTTCGCTGTCGACCAGACCGCGCACGAACCAGCGCTGCATCAGTAACACCACCAAAAGCGGCGGCAACATGGTCAGCAGCATCGCGGCCATGACCTGATTCCACTGGGTCGCCCCATCGCCGGAGGCGATCATGCTTTTAATCCCGGCAACCGCCGTACCCAGGTTGGCATCGCTGACAATCAGCAGCGGCCAGAGATATTGGTTCCAGCCATAGATAAAGGTGATCACAAACAGAGCCGCCAGATTGGTCTTCGACAGCGGTAACACCATGTCGAAGAAGAAACGCATCGGACTGGCGCCGTCGATGCGTGCCGCTTCCATCAGTTCATCCGGTAGCGTCATAAAGAACTGGCGGAACAGGAAAGTGGCGGTCGCCGAGGCCATCAGCGGCAGCGTTAAACCGGTGTAGCTGTCCATCATGTCCAGCCGCGCGATCACTTCCACCGTGGGGAAAATACGCACTTCCACTGGCAGCATCAGCGTCAGGAAAATCATCCAGAAGAACAAGTTGCGCAGCGGAAAACGGAAATAGACGATGGCGTAAGCCGATAGGATCGAGACGGTAATTTTGCCTACCGTGATCGCCAGCGCCATCACAAAACTGTTGAGCAGCATCAGCCCGAACGGCGTGGTGTTGTTGCCCGCCCCATGCAGCCAGATATCACGCAGGTTCTCCCACAGGTGGGAACCGGGGATGAGCGTCATCGGTGCCTGAAAGACGTCCTGATTATCCAGCGTGGCGGCCACAAACCCCACGTACAGCGGAAACAAGACGACGAGGATGCCGACGATGAGCATAACGTGGCTGAAAAGAGTTAACCCGCGACGATTCTCAATCATTGATAGTTCACCTTCCGTTCAACAAAACGGAACTGAATGACGGTCAGCCCGATGACTAACAGCATCAATACCACCGATTGCGCCGCCGAACTGGACAGATCCAGCCCTGCGAAACCCTCGCGATAAATTTTGTAGATCAGCGTGGTCGTCGATTGCACCGGCCCCCCCGCCGTCGCGGCATCGATAATCGGGAAGGTATCAAAAAAGGCGTAGACCAGATTGACCACCAGCAGGAAGAAGCTCACTGGCGAGATCATCGGCAGCACCAGCGTGAAGAAGCGCCGCACTGGCCCTGCGCCATCGATCGCGCCCGCTTCCACCAGCGAGCGGGGAATGGATTGCAGCGCGGCGAGGAAGAACAGAAAGTTATAGCTGATCTGTTTCCAGACCGACGCCAGCACGACTAAAAACATCGCCTGACCGCTGTGCTGCGCGTGGTTCCACGTATAGCCCAGCAGCCCAAGGAAGTGGGTAATCAGCCCCAATCCGGGGTTAAACAGGAACATCCACAGCACGGCGGCGACAGCGGGGGCGACGGCATAGGGCAGGATGATTAACGTCTGGTACAGGCGGCTGGCACGGATCACATAGTCCACCAGCGCGGCCAGAAACAGTGAAATCAGCATACCAAACCCTGCCACCAGAAAGCTGAATATCAGCGTGGTGTAAAACGAATCAAGGTAGTACGGGTTATTGAACAGTTGCCTGAAGTTTTCCATGCCAACGAATTCGCTGGATAACCCAAACGGATCCAGATTCTGCACCGAATACCACAGCGCCTGACCGGCGGGCCAGATAAAGAAAATCACGGTAATCAGCAGTTGAGGCAACACCAGCACGTAGGGCAACCAACTGTGACGAAAAACAGGACGGGATGATGTCATGCGGTAACTCATTGCAAACAGAAAAGAAACAGGCCGATTCCTTTCGGCCCGATAGTGCTCAGCGTATTATTTCGTCGATTGCTCGAAGCGACGCAGCAGCGCGTTGCCGCGTGCTACCGCGCTATCCAACGCCTGCTGCGGCGTTTTCTTACCTGTCCATACGCTTTCTAATTCTTCATCCACAACGGTACGAATTTGCGGCATGTTGCCCAAACGCAGACCTTTGGTGAACGGCAACGGCGGCTTGTTCAGCATCTGGCGCGTGGCAATATCCGCACCGGGGTTCTTCTCGTAGAAGCCCTGCTTCTGCGTCAACTCATACGCCGCCGTCGTGATCGGCAGATAACCGGTTTTCTGGTGCCATTCAGCGGCATTTTCCGGCTCAGCCAAAAACTTCATAAACTCAGCGACGCCTTTGTAAGTCGCGGCATCTTTACCGCCCATCACCCACAGGCTGGCACCGCCGATAATCGCGTTCTGCGGTGCGCCTTTCGCATCGGCGTCATACGGCATCATGCCAACGCCATAGTCGAACTTGGCGTGTTCGCGAATATTCGCCAGCGAACCGGAAGAGGCGGTTGTGATGGCGCAGTCGCCGTTGTAGAACTTCTCAGTCGGCTCATCCTTACGCCCGAAGTAGGTGAAATCCCCCTTCTTGTTCATGTCCTGCAATAGCTGGATGTGCTTGACCTGCGTCGGCTGGTTGAATTCCAGCACGGCATCGGTGCCGTCAAAGCCGTTGTTCTTGGTCGCAACAGGCAAACCATGCCAGGCGCTGAAGTTTTCAATCTGAATCCAGCCCTGCCAGCCGCTGGCATAGCCGCATGTCATCCCAGCGGCACGCAGTTTGGCGGTGTACTCAGCCATCTGCTGCCAGGTTTTCGGCGGCTGTTCAGGGTCTAAACCGGCTTTCTTAAAGGCATCTTTGTTGTAATACAGCACAGGGGTAGAGCTGTTAAACGGCTGCGACAGCAGGTGCCCACTTTTCGCATCGGTGTAATAACCGGAGACCGTCGGTACAAACACCGACTCATCGAAAGTCACACCTGACTCTTTGAAGACTTCATAGACCGGCTTGATGGCTTTACTTGCCATCATGGTGGCCGTACCCACTTCGTAGACCTGCAAAATGGCGGGCGCATTCCCCGCACGGTAGGCCGCAATCCCGGCAGCCAGATTCTGTTCGTAGTTGCCTTTGTAGACCGGCACAATTTTTACATCGCTGTGCGTTTGGTTAAAACGGTCAGCCAGCGCATTCACTTCTTTCCCTAATTCGCCTTCCATGGAATGCCAGAAAGGAATGTCTGTCGCGGCCTGCGCGCTGGCGCTCATCAGCGCGAATGCCACACACGCCGCGGCGGTGCGAATAGCATGTGTTTTACGAATGGTGTTGTTGAACATGCCTGTCTCCTGCAATCAATTAAATGCGCCATCATCACGTCATGTCGCTCGTTTAAAGATCGAGATACCGGGCTACCACGGTGCGAGGTATCCCTGCGGGAACCTCATCCCCGTGTTTCCCCTCAATCCACACTTAAGCGAGTGGCATTACCAGCATCACGGCGTTTTTTATGCGAAGGTAAACATGACATGAGCGCATGACAGAAAAATAACTGGAAGATGACGGGAAAGTGACAAGGAAAGGGAGAGGTAAAAGCACCGATTAAACATACTATTTCATGCCACTACGATTGTGACTATCACGTAATTTAGACTATAGTAATTATTACTAGTCATGTTTAAGGATTAATCGTGGCGGTATACACAACTAAGCTCTTCGATAAAAAACTAAAAAGCGAAATATTTTCTGATACTTATCTTTGTGAGATTGCTCATGAGGTGATGAATGGCCGTTTTGAGGGTGACCTTGGTGGTGGTGTGATTAAGAAACGAATCGCATTGAATGCCGGAAAGAGTGCAGGAGCCAGAACAATCATCTTTTTCAAGCTGGGTTCTAATCTATTTTTTGCCGATGGATGGAAAAAAAATCAGGTCAGGAAAGGCGTTAAAGAAATTCAGGATGATGAGCTGGCTGTTTATAAAGACATTGCTGGTGACCTACTGCAACTCACCGTTCAACAAATAGCTCAATTGGTAAAAGTGAAAGAACTACGAGAGGTGAAATGCAATGACTGCAAAGATTAAAGAGTTGCAGGAAATGGCGAAAAGCCTGCATGAACACGGGGGTATCACTGATACCACGATGGAACGCATTAATAATCGGGTTGCCGCACGGGAATTCCGTGAACGCATCGAGCAAGCTCGCGCAATGAGCGGTGCAGAAATTCAAAGCATGCGTTCCCGTTATAAAATATCGCAATCTTCTTTAGCTTACGCTCTCAATATGTCCGTTGAGAGCGTTTCAAAATGGGAACGAAACGAGAAGAAACCCTCTGGGGCCGCATTACGTCTTCTCAATATAATCAACGAGAAAGGTCTGGATATTTTTGCCAATTAGGTATCAACAGACAAAATATCCCCTCACCCCGCCACCAGCACCTCGACCCCCATTTTGCTTAGCGCGTCTTTGGCGGCGGCGGGCAGGCCATCGTCGGTGATGATGCTGTCAAATACGCTAAGCGGCGTGGCAAGGTGGGTGGCGATGCGGCCGTATTTTGAGGTGTCGCACAGCAGGACACACTTGCTGCTCGCGTCTACCGCCGCGCGTTTCACCACCACCTTGTCTTCATTCGGCGTGGACAATCCGCGCAGGCTCCATGAAGAGGCAGAGATAAACGCGATATCGATAAACAGGTTGCGCAGCGCCTGCGCCACCGCTTCCCCAATGCAGGATCGGTTTTCCCGACACAGCGTGCCGCCCGTATGAATCATGCGACACTGGCTGGACTCAATGAGAAAAGCGGCAATCGCAAAATCGTTGGTGACAATCAGAAGATCGTCGCGTTCGGCCAGCTCGCGCGCCAGCGATAGTGTGGTGGTGCCTGCATCCAGATAAATACAGCTATTCAGCGGAATGTGCTGTGCCGCCAGTTTGCCCATCGCCGCTTTTTGCTGGCTGAACATCACGGATTTGTCCTGATGTGACGGCTCAATCGCCAGCCGTTCCGGTGAACGCACACCGCCGGAGACACTCAGCAGCAGGCCATCCTGTTCCAGCTTTTGCACGTCGCGCCGTACCGTCATGTGCGACACACCCAGCCGCTCGGTGAGTTCGTTAATGCTTACCGCTCCGCGCTCGGCGATCACCGCCAGAATCTGTTGATGACGTTCTACTGGAATCACGCTGTCCGTTCCCTGTTTTGATCAATACCGGGTTGATAAATATTGTGAGAAACACCCCATTTAATGACGATAATTATCATAAATTCACGTCATAAACCACGCCAGATATAACTACCGCCACCTACATCTGATGACAAAAAAAACCATAATTTATTGATACATATAAAAAACAAAGGAAATCCTATTCCTGCTTGCGTTCAGCTACACTGGATCATCACGATCTCAATGTTAATTTATGTGACAAAAATCACCATAATTTGTTCTGACAGCCCTTATATTTAACACCAGAGAACAAAAAATCACTAATTTTAACAAGGCAACCACGATGAAAAACACTTCTGATTATGCTGTCGCCGTTATCGGTTTGGGTTCCATGGGGTTTGGCGCAGCGGCGTCCTGCATCAACGCGGGTCTGACGACCTACGGTGTCGATATCAACCCGCAGGCGCTGGAACGGTTACGTCAGGCGGGCGCGGCGCAGGCCGACACGCGCATTGATGCCTTCGCCGACACGCTGGATGCCGTCGTGCTGTTAGTCGTAAACGCCGCGCAGGTGAACGGAATTCTGTTCGGTGAACCGCAGGTCGCGGCGAAACTCAAGCCCGGCACTGTGGTCATGGTGTCTTCCACGATCTCCGCGCAGGATGCCAAAAACATTGAGCAGCGTCTGGCCGAGCACCAACTCATCATGCTGGATGCCCCCGTATCCGGCGGCGCAGCGAAAGCCGCCGCTGGCGACATGACGGTAATGGCATCGGGTTCCGATCTGGCGTTTGAGAAACTGAAACCGGTACTCGACGCGGTGGCGGGCAAGGTTTACCGCATCGGTGAGGAGATCGGACTGGGTGCGACGGTGAAAATTATCCACCAGTTGTTGGCAGGCGTACACATCGCCGCTGGTGCAGAAGCGATGGCGCTGGCCGCCCGCGCCGACATCCCGCTGGATATCATGTACGACGTCGTGACCAATGCCGCGGGCAACTCCTGGATGTTCGAAAACCGCATGCGCCATGTGGTAGACGGCGACTACACGCCGAAATCCGCCGTGGATATCTTCGTGAAAGATTTGGGATTGGTGACTGACACCGCCAAATCGCTGCACTTCCCGCTGCCGCTGGCTTCCACCGCATTCAATATGTTCACTGCGGCCAGCAACGCCGGATTCGGTAAAGAAGACGACAGCGCGGTCATTAAGATTTTTAACGGCATTACACTGCCGGAAAAGAAGGAGGCACCATGATCAAGTTAGGTGTGATTGCCGACGATTTTACTGGTGCGACGGATATCGCCAGCTTTCTGGTCAACAACGGGCTGCCGACTGTCCAGCTTAATGGCGTACCGCCGTCTGATTTTAAGGTTGAGACGCAGGCTGTGGTCATTAGCCTGAAATCACGCTCCTGCCCGCCAGAACAGGCCGTGGCGGATTCCCTTAAGGCGTTGGCGTGGCTGCAACAGCAGGGTTGCCAGCAGTTCTACTTTAAATATTGCTCCACCTTCGACAGCACGGCGAAAGGCAACATCGGTCCGGTGACGGATGCGCTGCTGGAACAGCTCGGCGAAACGCAAACCATCATCTCTCCGGCGCTGCCGGTGAACGGCAGAACCGTCTATCAGGGGCATCTGTTCGTGATGGATCAACTGCTGTCCGAGTCGGGAATGCGTCACCATCCCGTCACGCCGATGACGGACAGCAACCTGATGCGCGTCATGGAGCAGCAGGCTACCGGGCGCAGTGGACTGGTGCCGTATGCGGTAATGGATCAGGGTGCGGAAGCCGTCACACAGCGGCTGGCGCAGTTGAAAGAGCAAGGGGTGCGCTATGTGGTGCTGGATACGCTGAATGAGCAACATCTGCTCACGCAAGGCAAAGCGCTGCGTGACATGAAGCTGGTCACTGGCGGTTCTGGTCTGGCGATTGGGCTGGCGCGCCAGTGGGCAGACTCAGCAACAGAAATCGGTTCCGCCACCGAGGCCGGCAAGCCGCAGCCCGGCGCTGGCGTCGTGCTCTCCGGCTCCTGTTCGGTGATGACCAACAAGCAGGTTGCCCAGTATCTCAAGCAGGCAGCGGGTCGCGCGATCGATGTTGCTCGCAGTCTGCAAGGCGATGAATCCTACGTACAGGAACTGGTTGATTGGGTGAAAGCCCATCGTGAAGACGCACTGGCACCGCTGTTGTACGCCACCTCCTCACCCGATGAACTGGCGCAAATTCAACAACGCTGGGGTGCGGAAGCCAGCAGTCAGGCGGTGGAGAAGCTGTTTGCCGCCGTTGCCCGCCAGCTTCAGCAAGACGGTTTTCAGCGCTTCATCATCGCGGGCGGTGAAACCTCCAGCATCGTGGTGCAGACGTTGGGCATTCATGCGTTTCATATCGGGCCATCGATCTCTCCCGGTGTGCCGTGGGTACGCTCGACCAATCATCCACTCTCGCTGGCGCTGAAATCCGGCAACTTCGGCGATGAAGACTTCTTTGCCCGCGCCCAGAGGGAGTGTGCCGTATGAGTGAACAACATCAGAACAACGCGGCGTCGCATAGCAGTGAGCAGCGCGCACGCGCGGAAATGGTCAAGCTGGGTGCCTCCTTTTTCCAGCGCGGCTACGCCACGGGTTCAGCGGGAAACCTTTCACTGCTGCTCGATGACGGCACGCTGCTGGCAACGCCGACTGGCTCCTGCCTCGGCGAACTGGATGCCGAACGGCTGTCCAAAGTCAGCCTGAGCGGCGAGTGGATCTCCGGGGATAAACCATCGAAAGAGGTCAGTTTTCACCTGTCGATTTACCGTAACGATCCCGAATGCAAGGCCATCGTCCACCTGCACAGCACCTATCTGACCGCGCTTTCGTGTCTGGAAGGGCTGGATACGCAGGATGCCATTAAGCCGTTCACGCCCTATGTCGTGATGCGCGTCGGCAAAGTGCCGGTCGTCCCTTATTACCGCCCCGGCGATGCGCGGCTCGGTGAGGATTTGGCGAAGCTGGCCTCGCGCTATAAAGCGTTTTTGCTGGCTAACCACGGTCCCGTCGTCACGGGTAAAGATCTGCGTGCGGCGGCAGACAACATGGAAGAACTGGAAGAAACCGCCAAGCTGATTTTTATTCTCGGTGACCGAAAAATTCGCTACCTCACCGCCGACGAAATTACCGAGCTATCTTGATAAGCCGAGGAATTAACCATGCCTAAGTTTGCTGCCAATCTTTCGATGCTGTTTACCGACCTGCCGTTCCTCGACCGTTTTAAAGCCGCTGCCGATGCGGGTTTCACCTCGGTCGAGTACCTGTTCCCTTATGAATATCCGGCCCCGCTGCTGGCGGAAAAACTGCGGGAAAATGGCCTGAAGCAGGTGCTGTTCAATACCGCGCCCGGCAATATCGCCGCTGGCGAGTGGGGTGTGTCTGCCCTGCCCGACCGCATTGAGGATGCCCGTCGCGATATCGATAACGCGCTGGAATATGCGCTGGCGCTGAATTGTCCTTCCGTGCTGGTGATGGGCGGCGTCGTCCCACCCGGTGAAGACCGTGCGGCCTATCAGCAAACCTTCATCGATAATCTGCGTTACGCCGCGGATAAATTTGCGCCGCACGGCATCAATATCATGATTGAGGCGCTGAGCGCGAAGGTGAAACCCAATTATCTGTTCGCCAGCCAGTATCAGGCGCTGGAATTAGCCAACCTGATCGACAGACCAAATGTTTATATCCAGTTGGATTTCTTCCACGCGCAAATTGTCGATGGCAACCTGACGCAAATTATTCACGATTTGGCTGGCCGCATCGGACATATTCAAATTGCCTCGGTTCCTGCACGTCATGAACCCGATGAAGGGGAAATTAATTATCCGTTCATCTTTGCCGAATTAGACCGCGTGAATTATGCAGGCTGGGTCGGCTGCGAATATAACCCACGGGGAAAAACCGAAGCGGGCTTGGGATGGGCTAAACCCTGGCTGGAGAAAAAACACTAATCTATTTATCCCAGAAAGTAAGCCAACACCAAAGACACATTCGTTAGACGCGAATAAATAAAAAAAATAGGTCAGACTCCCGTATTACTACGGGAGTCTGGACACCCTGTGACTAAAATAACAACCAGCAACCCGATCTATTTCAGCCTCAGAATTGAAAAGATAAGGTTAATGAGGATAAGAATATGGCCACCTCGCTCTTACTCTGCATCGCTATCGCTGGGGTATTACTCCTGCTGCTGATGGTCATTAAATTTAAAATACAGCCATTTGTTGCGCTACTGGTCGTCAGTTTTCTCGTCGCATTAGCAACCGGTATTCCGACTGGCGACATTATGAAAGTGATTACCTCCGGCATGGGCGGTATTCTCGGTTCGGTGGCGATTATTATCGGCCTCGGCGCCATGTTGGGCAGAATGATCGAAGTGTCTGGCGGCGCGGAATCCTTAGCGCACCGCTTTGCCCAATTAATGGGACCGGGATTAATGGTGGCGTCATTAACCATCGCCGCCTTTATTTTAGGTGTTCCGGTCTTTTTCGATGTCGGCTTTATTATTCTCGCGCCAATTATTTATGGCTTTGCGAAAGTCGCGAAAGTCTCCCCGATTAAATTTGGTTTACCCGTGGCGGGCGTGATGCTGACCGTTCACGTCGCAATGCCGCCCCATCCCGGCCCCGTTGCCGCCGCTGGCCTGTTGAATGCAGATATCGGCTGGCTGACCATGATTGGCCTGCTGGTGTCGATTCCTGTCGGTATCATCAGCTACTGGGCGGCTAAAGCCATGAACCGCCGTAAGTATGCGCTTTCTGTTGAAGTATTAGAGCAATTACAACTGGCGAAACCGGAAGATGCCACGCCGGACACCGCTCCGGTATCGGCCCCTTCAGCGGGACTGATCGCCGCGCTGATCGCCATCCCTATCGCCATCATTATGCTCGGCACCGTGTCTGCCACTATTCTGCCTGCGGGACACCTGGTACGTAACGTCATGTCGCTGGTCGGTGCGCCTGCCGTCGCGCTGCTGATTGCACTGGCCCTCGCATTCTGGCTGATTGCCCTGCGTCGCGGCTGGTCACTGGAAAAAGCCAGCGGCGTGATGGGCGATGCCATGCCTGCCGCTGCGATGGTCATTATGGTAACGGGTGCCGGTGGCGTGTTCGGTAAAGTGCTGGTGGAGTCGGGCATCGGCAAAGCGCTGGCGGATGTGCTGACCAGCATTCACCTGCCGCTGGTGCCTGCCGCCTTTATTCTGTCGCTGGCTCTGCGTGCTTCACAAGGTTCCGCCACCGTCGCGATCCTCACCACCTGTGGCCTGCTGAGCGAAGCCGTCAGCGGTCTGAACCAGATGCAACTGGTGCTAGTGACGCTCTCTGCCTGCTTTGGCGGATTGGGATTGTCACACGTCAATGACTCCGGCTTCTGGATTGTCACCAAGTATCTGGGGCTGTCCGTCGCCGATGGCCTGCGCACCTGGACGGTTCTGACCACGATCCTCGGGCTGGCTGGCTTCCTCTTCACCTGGGCGTTGTGGCTGGTGATGTAAGCACCGCCCCCTTTCTCCACAGAAAACCGCTGATACCCAGCGGTTTTCTGCTTTATGCCAGAAAATACACCTGTTTTATTCTTATATTCCACATCTGCCTATATGTGCCTGATCTCTATAATGCGTACAGGGTAAAAACATCGCATCCCCTTGCCATCACGAAGCAAGTCCACATACCAATACATGATGTCATCAGAAGTACGCCCTATTCCTGAACCGCCATAGAAAATGCTTACTCCACACGGCAGAACCTGCATCATTGATGGAAATAATAAAGGAACATTATGAATTTTCTAGCAAAAATGAATCTTGGCACCATGCTCGGGACGGGCTTCGCCTCCGTCATTATCATCGGTTTGATGGTTGCTGTTCTGGGACGCGTCCATCTGGTCGATCTGGGTGAAGATATTGAATCATTGTCCAAAAAAAATCTGGCCAGCTTTATTCTGATACAGGATGCCAAAAGTGGTTTCGATACGGTGGCACGCTCGGTGCGTAACATTGGCCTGACCGATGACAGAAACCGGATTCAGGAAGAAAAACGCCTAATCGACCAGCAAATTGCCCGCAACACGGAAACGCTGAGCAAGCTGTATGAACATCTGTCTGAGCCGGAAACCCGCGACACGCTGGAAAGCCTGACGCAGGCGCGTCCGGCTTATCGGGACGCCGTGAATAAGGCCGTTGAACTCGGTCTGTCCGAAAATGCCGAAGAAAGAGCGCGTGCCGTGCAGATCATGGTCAATGAGATGCAGATTACGCAGGCTCCTGTTTTCGCCGCATTGGACAGCATGGCGCAATTCGAGAAAAAACGGACGCAGGATATGGCGACAAACGCCATGCAGGAAGCGCATGACGACGGTAACACGCTGATTATCTTCGCCGCGATTGCGGTTCTCGTCGGTATTCTGGTTTCTATACTGATTACCCGTACCATCAAAGGCTTGTTGGGTGGAGAAGTCGCTTATGCCGCACAGATCGCTCAGGCGGTTGCACAAGGAAATCTGGCAGTCGCCGTCACGTTGCGCCCCGGTGACGACCGCAGCGTGCTGGCGGCTATGAACGGTATGCGTAAAAGCCTGAGCGGCATTGTTGAACAAGTGCGGGAGAGCAGTGAATCCATCGCCACCGGCGCCAGCCAGATCGCCGCTGGCAGCACCGATCTCAGCCAGCGCACGGAAGAACAGGCCGCCAGCCTGCAACAAACAGCGGCTTCCATGGAAGAGATGAGCCAGACCGTACGCCAAAACGCAGACACCGTACGTAACGCCACGCAGTTGGCGCAGACGGCCAGCAACACCGCCGCGAAAAGCGGGGAAGCCGTCAGCAATATCGTTGTCACTATGAAAGAGATTACCGACAGCTCGCACAAGATTGGCGACATCATCAGCGTCATCGACGGCATCGCCTTCCAGACCAACATTCTGGCGCTCAACGCCGCAGTAGAAGCCGCTCGGGCTGGCGAACAGGGCCGGGGCTTTGCGGTGGTCGCAGGCGAAGTGCGTTCGCTGGCACAGCGTTCTGCCACCGCCGCTAAAGAGATCAAAGCGTTGATCGACCACAGCGTTGAGAAAGTCGAAATGGGTTCTGCGCTCGTCAGCGATGCGGGAACCACTATCGAAGATCTGGTTCGTCAGGCACGCCACGTTGCCGATCTGATCAACGAGATTGGTGTTACCACGCAGGAACAAGAATCCGGCGTTTCGCAGATTCATGATGCTGTTAACCAACTCGATCAGGTCACGCAACAAAACGCCGCGCTCGTTGAGCAATCTGCTTCCGCTGCCGATAGCCTGAGCGATCAGGCCGCTCATCTGGTTGAACTGATGAAAATCTTCATCATTGAAGGCAGCTCGTCACAACGTATCGCACCGCAGTTGAGAACACCTGACCGCACAACACACGTTCTCGCAAACCCGAAAAGAAGCGCAGGAAGCGATAGTCAAAATTGGGAAACCTTTTAACGGTTACTCAAAAGAAGCCCAAAACCGCTGAGCTATCAGCGGTTTTTTTTCTATACCTGCTTTTCTATAGGAAAAAAATGAATAAAAAAACCAAGCATTGGCTTTACATTAAGCGCCATAGAATAAAATAAATAGAAAACAAGATGAGTAGTAACCAGCGATTATAAAGGAATCAAATATATGATGGTAAAAACATCATATTATTCGAAAAAAAAGAATGAATAAAAACATGGCTTTCACGTCGAATAAATAAACAGAAAACCATCGCCGTAATATTTATTAACATGATGAACAGTTTACTATCACAACGTAGTATCAGTTTATTCTTCCCCTGGCGCATAGATATATTGCGGCTTTTGCCATCGCCTTTTATAATCCTGCGCCATCCTTTCCTGCTCGATTAACGCCGCCGCACCAGACACAGTCACCACTTAGCGAAGCACGTGACAGGAAAAAGTAAACGCAGGATGGGTTTATTAGCTAAGAGAAACAAGTAACGCTTAAGGGAAAGGATATACCCGCCATTCTTCAAGCTGAATATTTATTAGCCTTTCTACAGCTCGGATTTTGCGGATATCAATGTGGCAGTATTGGCAAAATAAATACATTTGCACAATACCTATTGCGCACCGACAGCAGCAATACTTATTTTCAACATATAATAAGGGACACCATGAATCTCATAAAAAATAGCAGCTTGGGTAAAATGCTAGGGACGGGCTTTACTCTGGTCATCGCCATCGGTTTTCTGGTGGCGGTATTGGGTCGTATCCAGTTAGACAAGCTGGGAGAAAGTACGCAACAACTGTCGCAGGTTCGCCTTGCCAATCTCTTGATGATGGAGAAGTTCAAAGAGAATTTGAACACCAATGCCATCGCAATCCGAGATTTAGTTTTACTGGAAGACGAACATCTGATGCAGGAAGAAAAAAATCGTATTGAAACAATCGCTGCGCGCAACAACGCGCTACTCGTAAAAATACAGAACAGTACGGTCGATCAACACGCCAAAGAACTGGTTGCCGTGCTTGCGCAAGTGCGTCCAGCCTACAGCAGCAGTATGAAAGAAGCCACCGCGTTGGCCATGGCGTATCGGAATAAAGAAGCTCATGACCTGCTGTTAACCGAAGTGAAAACCACACAGGATACCGTCTTCAACGCGCTGAGTGATATGGTCAACTGGCAAGAAAAGCTGACGGTTAGCGATGCCGATCACGCGACACAGAACGCGGCTAACGCCGGTACGCTGATGATCATTATCACCCTGCTTTCTGTTGTGCTCGGCGTAATGATCTCATGGTGGATCACCCGCACTATTAAACGTCAGCTCGGCGGCGAACCCGCCTACACGCTGGAAGTGGCGCGTCAAGTTGCACAGGGGAATCTGGCCGTCGCAATTGAACTACGCGACGGAGACACCACCAGCGTACTGGCGGCGATGGAAGATATGCGTCAGAACCTGAGCCACCTCGTCGGTCAGGTGTATCAAAGCAGCGAATCTATCGCCACGGGCGCAACACAGATTGCGATGGGTAACACTGACCTAAGCCAACGCACAGAAGAACAGGCCTCGAGCCTTCAGGAAACCGCCGCCTCAATGGAACAGATGAATGCCACGGTGAAGCAGAATGCAGCGACGGTACACACCGCAATAGAACTCGCCCACTCCGCCAGCACCACGGCGCAAAAAGGCGGCGATGCAGTCAATAACGTGGTGCGTACGATGGAAGATATCACGGCCAGTTCACGTAAGATTGGCGACATTATCGGCGTAATCGACAGCATAGCGTTCCAGACCAATATTCTGGCGCTCAACGCCGCAGTAGAAGCCGCTCGGGCTGGCGAGCAAGGCCGTGGCTTTGCCGTAGTGGCCGGCGAGGTACGCTCTCTGGCACAGCGTTCTGCCTCCGCCGCACGCGAAATTAAAGAACTGATTACCGCTAGCGTGGCCAACGTGGAAATGGGTGAGAAGCAGGTTAACGATGCGGGTATCACGATCAAAGAGATTGTCGAAAAATCGCAACATGTTGCCAACCTGCTCAATGAGATCGGTCTGACGACACATGAACAGGAACAGGGCGTTTCTCAGGTGAATAATACGGTGAATCAGCTCGATCAGGTCACCCAACAGAACGCCGCACTGGTTGAAGAATCGGCTTCCGCCGCCGACAGCCTGAGCGAACAGGCCAGAACGCTGCTGGAATTAATGGGCGTTTTCAAACTCAGTGGCGTCCAGGTACAAGTACCACGGCAGGTCTTGCAAATGACGTTGCCAGCAACATCGAGACTCGCTCTGGCAGGTAAATCGGGTAGCACAAGCGGCGATAACTGGGAAACCTTTTAACCCCACAATCGCTTAACGAAAAAAATAAAAACCGCTGAAATATCAGCGGTTTTTTCACATCAACACGGTGGTCGTTATCCGCGATTACAGCGCCCGACGCAGGCGTGCCACGGCTTCATGCATTTGCTCATCCGTTGCCGTTGCAAAAGACAGACGCAGCGTCGAGTAATCGATATTGTCTGGGAAGAAGAACTCGCCCGGCACAAAGACCACGCCCTGATCCAGCGTCTTCTTCAACCACTCCGTCGTATTGAAATCGTCCTGACGGAACGTCGCCCACAGGAACATCCCGCCCTTCGGCTGGTTAAAGGTGATCACATCACCCAGTTCCTTCTCTACCAGATGAGCCAACAGTTCGCCTTTGTGCTTATACGCATGACGAATTTTTTCGATCTGCGCATCCAGACGCCCCAGCCCCAGATAGCATTCCGCAACGGTCTGCGACAGTGAACTGGCATGCAGATCGGCAGCCTGTTTGATAATCGCCACTTTGTGCAGCAGCCATTCCGGCAGAATCGCCCAGCCGAGACGCAGCCCCGGTGCCAGTACTTTCGAGAACGTAGAGGTATAGAGCACGTATTCCGTGCTGCCCAGCTTATCCTGCGCCAGTTGGAACAGCGTCGGGTTACGCTCTTCCGTGAAGCGCAGTTCGCCGTAGGGATCGTCTTCGATAATGACAAAACCATAGCGTTCCGCTAACTGAATCAGTTGCAGGCGACGCTCATAGCTCAGCGTCACGCCGCTCGGGTTACCAAAGCTCGGGACGATATAAACGCCTTTGATGCGCTGTGTCTTTAGCAGTTCTTCCAGCTCATCGACCACCATGCCGTTGGCATCGGAGGATACCGACATCACCTGCGCCTGCGCCAGTTCCAGCGTTTGCAGCGCCGCCAGATAAGTCGGGCGCTCAACGACGAACACATCACCCGGATCGACCATCGCACGCATAATCAGATCCAACGCCTGCTGTGAGCCAGCCGTCACGACGATGTCGTCACCACGCGTTTTTACGCCGCGCACCGCACACAGATCGGCGATGCGATCGCGCAACACGCCGCTGCCTTCGGTTAAACCATACTGGAATGCCGTTTTCGGCTGTTCGGTAATCGCTAACTGCGTCGCCTGATTTAACCCTTCGAAATCAAACAATGCATCTGACGGGATCCCCCCCGCCAGCGAAATAATGTTTTCCATTTTGCTGTGTTTCAGCAGTTCGCGGATGGCGGAACTTTTTAACTGAGCGATGCGGTGCGCAAGCAACCCTTCAATGGCCATGTCTTCTTAACCCTTCTACGAAACAGGCAGATAAATCAGCCTGATATCGACTATTTATTCACATTATCCGCCCAGATAGGCCGAACGTACCGCTTCATTAGCTAATAATGCCGCACCCGTATCTTCCAACACGACATGACCGTTTTCAAGCACATAACCCCGATCGGCCAATTTCAGTGCCTGATTGGCGTTCTGCTCCACCAGGAAGATGGTCATCCCCTCTTCACGCAACTGCTGAATGGTGTCGAAAATCTGTAGGATGATAATGGGTGCCAGCCCCAACGATGGCTCGTCCAGCAGCAGTAAACGCGGCTGGCTCATCAGCGCACGGCCAATCGCCAGCATCTGCTGCTCGCCGCCGGACATAGTGCCAGCGCGCTGGGCGCGTCGCTCATACAAACGCGGGAACAGATCGTAGACGCGCGCAATGCGTTCCTGATACTGGTCGCGCTCGGCAAAGAATCCACCCATTGCCAGATTCTCTTCTACCGTCATGCGGGAAAAGACACGACGGCCTTCAGGCACAATCGCGATAGCCTCACGCATAATCTGCGCGGTCTGCCAGTTCGTGATGTCCTTACCGTCAAACGTGATGGTGCCTTCCGTCGCACGCGGATCGCCGCACAGCGTGCCCAGCAGCGTCGTTTTACCCGCGCCGTTCGCGCCGATGAGCGTGACAATCTCGCCCTGATTAATATGCAGGCTAATCTGATGCAGCGCCTGAATTTTTCCGTAGTGGGCTGAAACCTGATGTAATGACAGCATAAACGTTATCCTTCACCCAGATAGGCACGGATGACATCCGGGTTGTTACGAATTTCGGCTGGCGTGCCTTGCGCCAACGGTGTCCCCTGATTGACGACATAAATCCGGTCGGAGATCCCCATCACCAGTTTCATATCATGTTCGATCAACAGAATGGATACCTGATGATGATCGCGCAGTTCCGCAATGAGTTGATTTAACTCGTCAGTTTCTTTCGGGTTCAAACCGGCAGCCGGCTCATCAAGCATCAACAGTTCAGGCCGCGTTACCATACAACGGGCAATCTCCAGACGGCGCTGCTGCCCATACGCCAGATTCCCCGCCTGACGATTCGCTAAATCCAGCAGGCCGATACGTTCCAGCCACACCGCCGCGCGCGCTTGCGCATCCGCTTCCGCACGGCGAAAACCGGGCGTTTTCAGCAAACCGGCAAACACACCACTTTTCAGGTGTTGATGCTGCGCGACAAGGAGGTTCTCCACCACCGTCATCTCACGGAACAGACGAACATGCTGGAACGTACGCACCACGCCCATGCGGGCAATGGCTTGTCCCGGTAACCCTTCCAGATGACGATCGCGCAGCATGATGGTGCCGCCACTCGGGCGATAAAAACCGGTCAGGCAGTTAAAAACGGTGGTTTTCCCTGCGCCGTTCGGGCCGATCAGCGAGACGATTTCGCCCGTATGAATGTCCATTTCAACATTGTTGACCGCCAGCAGGCCGCCAAAACGCATCATCAGACCTCTGACTGATAATAGTGGCTGCGTGCTCATGCTTGCTCTTCCTTCTTCGCGACGTTCAACTTCATCTCAGGACGCTTCATCGGCAGCAGTCCTTGTGGACGCCAAATCATCATCAGCACCATCAATGCACCCAGCAATAGCATGCTGTATTCATTCAAATCGCGCATCAATTCGCGGGATACCACCAGCAGAATCGCCGCAAGGATGACTGCAAACTGCGATCCCATTCCGCCCAGCACGACAATCGCCAGCACAAAGGCAGACTCAGCGAACGTGAAGGACTCCGGGCTGACGAACCCCTGACGGGCGGCAAACAGCGTACCAGCAAACCCAGCGAATGCGGCGCTGATGGTAAACGCGGTCAGCTTGATGCGCGTTGGGCTTAGCCCCAGAGAACGACAGGCGATTTCATCGTCACGCAGCGCTTCCCACGCGCGGCCCAACGGCATGCGCAGCAGGCGGGTAATCACAAACAGGGTCAGCACCACCAGCAGCAGCGCAACCAGATACAGGAAGATAATGCGATCGCTGGGGTCATATTGCAGGCCGAAGAAGTTGTGGAAGGTATCCCAGCCGCCATCACGCGCGCTGCGGCTAAATTCCAGACCAAAGAAGGTCGGTTTAGGGATCTGGCTGATGCCGTTCGGGCCACCGGTAATGTCGGTGTTGTTCAGCAACAGGATACGAACAATTTCGCCGAACCCGAGCGTCACAATCGCCAGATAGTCGCCGCGCAAACGCAACACCGGGAAACCGAGCAGGAAGCCGGACAGCGCCGCTGCCATGCCCGCCAACGGCAGACTTTCCCAAAAACCTAATCCGTAATAGTGATTCAACAACGCATAGGTATACGCGCCAATGGCGTAAAACCCGCCGTAGCCCAATACCAACAGACCAGACAGGCCGACCACCACGTTCAAACCCAGACCCAGCATCACATAAATCAGCGTGAGGGTAGCAATGTCCACCGTACCGCGCGAAACCAGAAACGGCCAGGCAATAGCAGCGATAATCAATGCCGCAGCCAGTACCTTCTGCCGCGGCGTGCTGCCATCAAAGCTCGGCAGTACCAGCGATGGGGCAGAAAATTTCTTGATGCCTTGCTGGAAGAAAGGACGAATCAACTGGAAGAAGAACACCACGACGCAGCCTGCGCCAATCCAGTACCAGCGCACTTCATCCGCACCGCGCACCACCAGTTTGGTGCCATCCAGCACCAGTTGCATCCCCATTAAGAACGAGGCCAGCACCAGCAGCATGAAGGCGGAAACCAACGCATTAAACAGGTTGAGCTGTTTCATACTTTCTCAACCTCCGGGCGACCCAAAATACCGGTAGGCATCACCAGCAGCACCACAATCAGCAGCGCAAACGACACCGCATCTTTGTATTCCGTACTCAGGTAAGCAGACGTCAGCGCTTCGGCTACCCCTAAAATCAGCCCGCCAATCATCGCGCCAGGGATACTGCCAATCCCACCCAGTACCGCAGCCGTAAAGGCTTTCATCCCGGCCATGAAGCCGATATAGGGGTTGATGACGCCATAAAACTGCCCCAACAGCACACCCGCCACGGCGGCCATAAGCGCACCAATGACGAAGGTCAGGGAGATCACGCGGTCAGTGCTGATACCCAGCAGGCTGGCCATTTTCAGGTCTTCCGCGCAGGCACGGCAGGCGCGTCCCATACGGGAATAGCGAATAAACAGCGTCAGTGCCAGCATGGCGAGAAACGTCACGATCCAGATGGTCAACTGCATGGTGCTAATGGTGGCGGCAAAGCCATTGCTTTCGCCCAGTACCCACTGACCCGTCACCAGACTCGGCAGGGCAACATCACGCGAGCCTTGATTCAGGCTGACGTAGTTTTGCAGGAAAATGGACATCCCAATGGCAGAAATCAGCGCAATCAGACGCTTTGACGTTCGAACTGGTCGGTAGGCCACCCGTTCGATACTCCAGCCGTAGGCGCTGGAAATGACCACGGCGGCAATGAAAGCGGCACCAATCAGCAGCCAGCCCGCATCGATGCCCATCATCATCAGAGCCGCAATCACAATAAAAGAGACATAGCTACCGATCATATACACTTCACCGTGGGCGAAGTTAATCATGCCGATAATGCCGTAAACCATGGTGTAGCCAATGGCGATCAGCGCGTAGGTACTGCCCAACGTCAGGCCGTTGAACATCTGCTGAAAAAAGTAAAGGAACTGCTCGGACATACCTTAACCTTAAATGCGGCCCCCGCGCCTTACAGCAACGGGGGCTTCGGTATTGAGGGATTCATAGCGGTACACGCTCAGGGGGCGGAGAATGTTCTCCACGCCGAAGAGGCAAACAACGGCGTATTCACCCGTTCCCGCCTCTCCCCCGCATGATGATTATTTCACTGCGCTGGAAGTACCGTCTTTGTGCCACTCAAATACGCCAAATTCAAACCCTTTCAGGTCACCTTTTGCATCCCAGCTTAACGGCCCCATGACGGTATCCACAGGATTCGCTTTCAGATCCGCGACCAGTTTTTCCGGCTCATCGCTACCCGTGCGGGTCATCGCCGTCGTCAGCGATTGCAGCGCGGCATACGTCGTCCACACGAACGGCCCCGTTGGATCCAGTTTCTTGGCTTTCAGCGCATCCACAATCGGTTGGTTAGCAGGCACCTGATCGTAACGCTTCGGCAGCGTTACCAGCATGCCTTCAGACGCATCGCCCGCGATGTTGGACAGCGAGGAGTTACCCACGCCTTCCGGCCCCATGAATTTGGTTGTCATGCCAGCCTGACGAGCCTGACGCAGAATTTGCCCCATTTCCGGGTAGTAGCCGCCGAAATACACGAAATCGACGTTCTCTTTTTTCAGACGCGCCACCAGCGTGGAGAAATCTTTGTCACCCGCCGTCACACCTTCAAACAGCACAACATTCGCACCGGCTTTTTTCAGGCTATCCTGAACAGAGCGGGCCAGACCTTCACCATATTGCTGCTTGTCATGAACCACGGCGATACGCTGCGGTTTGAGGGATTCGACAATATATTTCGCTGAGGTTGGCCCCTGATCGGAATCCAGCCCGGTCGTGCGCAGCACCATTTTGTAGCCGCGCGTGGTCAAATCGGCGTTGGTCGCCGCAGGCGTAATCATGATCACGCCTTCTTCTTCATAAATATCAGACGCAGGCTGCGTGGAGGAAGAACACAGATGGCCAATTACATAACGGATGCCGTCATTAATGACTTTGTTCGCGACGGCAACCGCCTGCTTAGGATCGCACGCGTCATCATATTCAACGCCAACCAGTTTGTTACCGTTGATGCCGCCTTTTGCATTGATATCGGCAATGGCCTGACGCGCGCCGATAAACTCCATATCGCCATATTGTGCAACCGGGCCAGACATCGCCCCAACAACCGCAACCTTAATATCGGCAGCGCTGACTGCGTGACTAAACGCCACAGCCATACAACCCATCAGCAATACTTTACCTTTACTGAATTTCATTCTTTTTACCCCATCTGTCATTATGGATATTGCCGAAAACTGAATATTTTCTGCCGTAACCTGCTATTTTCTTATAATTAAGAAAGGCTTAGGTTATTATTAGTCATGTTTTCTAATAAGGCTTTATTTTTCATATTATTAAACAGGAGTTTTATGCTGCAAATCAACTAGCCTCGGCAGAAACAAGCGGAGCAAACAGCACAAAACACCAGATGTAAAAACCAGCATCCAATTTATATATAGTCAGATATTCTACTTTGTGCATTAATTGTTGATGGATTACTCGAAAAACAAAGAATGAGAAAACATTTGCCCTATTAACCATAACGCTCAAATTACACAACTGTTCCACTACAAGACAACTACATTATCCTTCACTCATATGATGGGGTGCCGATAAAAATGAAACTCACCGTTGAATGCCTCACCCAATTCAGCCCTCAGGATAAAATTGATTTGGCGAAAATCTGGCCACATCAAAACATTGATTTATTAGAAGCCGGATTAAAACCAACCCGACGACTCTTTGCCGCACGTTTTAACGATCGGTTACTGGGAGGAATGCTGGTCGAAATTGCAGGGGATTATGCGGAACTGAGCGATTTGATGGTGCGTGAAGTCACAAGGCGACGCGGCGTAGGGCAGCTTTTGCTTGATGAAGCGCGCCGTCAGCTCCCTGAAGTGAACGAGTGGTGGCTGGCTACGGCCAATCATGCCGCGATCAAAGAGGAAGTGTTGGCACGATTTATGGTGTCCTGCGGCTTCTCACCCGTATCCGGCGGCTGGTGTTATATTCGTAGAAAAGAACCGCTGATCCTTGACGAAATCCATTCAGATAAGCCGGACTGACATCAGACAAAAACAAAACGACCGGGCACTACCCGGTCGCAACGGAAAGAGACAAGAAAAGCGATTAGGCTTCTATCGCCGCTCGCAGTTTTTTCATTGCGTTCTTTTCCAACTGACGCACACGCTCTGCGGAAACACCGTATTGGTCGGCAAGCTCCTGCAAAGTGGATTTGTTGTCATCGTCCAGCCAGCGCGCACGGATAATATGCTGACTACGCTCATCCAACCCTTCCATCGCATAGGTGAGCTTATCGGCCGCATGCGTTTCCCAGTTATCTTCTTCAATGCCATCGGCAAAGTCAGACGATTTATCCTGTAGGTAAAGCATTGGCGACATCGCTTTGCCGTCGTGCGACTCTTCTTCCGGCGTCGGATCAAACGTCATGTCCTGCGCCGCCATGCGGGATTCCATCTCACGCACGTCTTTGCTGGTCACGCCCAGTTCACGCGCCACGAGTTCGACTTCATCCTGATTAAACCAGCCGAGGCGGGTTTTCGTCTTCCGCAGGTTAAAGAACAGCTTACGCTGTGCTTTGGTGGTCGCGACTTTCACGATACGCCAGTTACGCAGCACGTATTCATGAATTTCTGCTTTGATCCAGTGTACGGCGAAAGAAACCAGACGCACGCCGACTTCAGGGTTGAAGCGACGCACCGCCTTCATCAGGCCGATGTTCCCTTCCTGAATCAGGTCTGCCTGCGGCAGGCCATAGCCGGAATAGTTACGGGCAACGTGAATAACAAAACGCAGGTGTGACAGAATCAGGTGCTTAGCCGCATCCAGATCGCCCTGATAATGCAGCCGTTCAGCCAGCGCCCGCTCTTCCTCCGCCGTCAGCATTGGATAGGCATTGGCGGCACGAATATACCCTTCCAGACTGCCCTGGGGAACTAAGGTGAAAGTTTGCATATCGTTGGTCATTCAACCCTCTCAGTTACTCTACTCGTCATATTGCAGTTAGCTATCCTAACACTGCTTCACCGCCACATTTTACGCAGAAATGGCAAAATACGGCACCTTGACGCTGATTGATTCAAATTGTGGAATCTGTCTATTCAGACTGTGATTTCGCTCGCAAGTTCCTATCATTTTATTCACCTTATGCCAGAGATCAAGCAGGAGAAAAACGAGACGCTAACGTACGAAAAGCCAAGGGAAAAACACAGCGGGAAGAACAAAGATGCGATGTCGCTGAGGGGGTTTCCCCTGCAATACGGTCTGAATTACAGGGGATAATGATAGCAGAAAATGCTTACTCTGGTGTAAAGCGGCGTAAATGTTGCACCGTTGCCAACCAGGCGGCTAACCAACCAATCATGCCAGCGATTAACAGCAGCAGCAGGGATTCATCCCAGCTTAATCCTTTGACGGCAAATGTCGTACCGAAAACAGCGGCGACCTGTGCCACCACCGCATCCAGTTTCCAGACCAGCGCCTGCGATAAAATCAGAGACAGTACCGCGCCACCCACGCCCATCACCGCGCCACCGTTCAAAAACGGACGCAGAATAAAGCCGTCTGTTGCGCCAATCAGCTTCATCACATTGATGGTGTCGCGACGGCTGAAAATACTCAAACGCACGCTATTGCCGATCACCAAAAACACGGCAACGACCATCAGGACGCCAATCGTCACGGAAATTTGCCCAACCAGATTGGTCAAGGCCACCAGCCGGGCAAACCAGCTATCGTCCATCCGTACTTCATCCACGCCTTGCGTCGCCGCCACGCGATCGCGCAGCGTTGTCAGCGTGTTGGAATCCTGAAAGCTCAATTTCGGCGTAATAATCGCGACGGCAGGGAGCGGATTTTCTTCTAACATATCCAACGCGCCGCCAAATCCTGACCAGTTGCGAAATTCGCCCATCGCTTCATTGCGCGACAGATAATTAACTTTATCGACGCCCTCTTCAGCCTGAAGCTGCGTGATTACCGCCTGCGCCGCGTTGTCATCCAGCGATTTATCCAGATATACCGTCAGTTGCGGCGAGGGATACCACTGTGTGGCGGCCTGACTGACGTTTTTCCACACCAGATAGCAGATGCTGGGCAACGCCAGCGAGATAGCGATGACCATCACGGTCAGAAACGTCGCCAGCGGCTGGCGCAGCATATCCGCCAGCGTACTCATCCAGGCATAGCGCCACTGCTCCTGCCAGCCGCCACGTAGCGCTTTCGCTTTAGTGCCAGGCTGCTTTGCATTACGGACGTTATTCGCCATGATGGTTTCCCCCCACCATGCGGCCATCTGATAGCGTCAGCACACGGTAATTACGGCGGGCAATCAGCCCGGTATCATGCGTTGCCATCAGCACAGTGACACCAACACGATTGAATTCTTCAAACAGGCGCAAAATGCCTTCTGACAACGCTTCATCCAGGTTGCCGGTCGGTTCATCCGCCAGCAACACCGCGGGTTTATTCACCACCGCGCGCGCAATGCCCACGCGCTGCTGCTCACCGCCAGACAGTTGGATAGGGTAGTTTTTCGCTTTATCCAGCAGGCCAACCTTGTCCAGCGCGGCGGATACCCGACGACGAATATCCTCGCTGCTGGCGCCCGCAATAATGAGCGGCATCGCGACATTGTCATAGACCGTGCGCTCCATCAGCAGGTTGTGATCCTGAAAGATCATGCCGATCTGACGCCGCAGGAACGGAACTTCGCGTTTCTTCAGGCGGCTAATGTTGTGACCACCAAACAGAATCTGACCCGCGCTGGGGCGTTCAATGCCACAAATCAGTTTCAGCAGGGTGCTCTTCCCCGCACCGGAATGGCCGGTCAGGAACGCCATTTCCGCTGGGCGCAGATGGAAATCCACCCCTTGCAACGCCTGACGCCCACCGAGGTAAGCTTTACTGACCTGTTCAAAACGAATCATCCGTTTTAATCCTCTCGGGCAAAAAGTGCCTCAATAAAGTCATCGGCCTTGAATGGCCGTAAATCTTCAATACCTTCCCCTACCCCAATATAGCGGATAGGAATAGCGAACTGATCCGCAATGGCGAAAATCACGCCACCTTTGGCGGTGCCGTCCAGTTTAGTCAACGTAATACCTGTCAGCCCGACCGCTTCATTAAACAGCTTGGCCTGGCTCACCGCGTTCTGTCCGGTACTGGCATCCAACGTCAGCATCACTTCATGCGGCGCGTCTTCGTCCAGCTTCTTCATCACGCGTACGATCTTCTTCAACTCTTCCATCAGGTGCGCTTTGTTCTGCAAACGCCCGGCGGTATCCGCAATCAGGACATCAACACCGCGCGCTTTCGCTGCCTGAATCGCATCGAAAATCACCGAGGCCGAATCCGCGCCCGTATGCTGCGCGACTACAGCCACGTTATTGCGCTGTCCCCAGACCTGAAGCTGTTCAACCGCCGCTGCACGGAAGGTATCCCCCGCTGCCAGCATCACGGATTTCCCCTGAGCCTGGAACTGACGCGCCATTTTCCCGATGGTGGTGGTTTTACCCACGCCATTAACGCCAACCATCAGAATGACATAAGGGGTTTTGCCTTCGATATTCAGCGGGGCGTCCACCTTAGCAAGAATCTCCGCCATTTCGTCTTTCAGTTTAACAAACAGCGCATCAGCATCTTTCAGTTGGCGACGGCTGGCGTGCTCCGTCAGGCTGGTGATGATCTTACGGGTGGTTTCAACGCCGACATCCGCAATCAGCAGTTGTTCTTCCAGTTCATCAAACAGATCGCCGTCGATTTTCTTACCGCGAAACAATCCGATAAATCCTGAACCGAGATTCTGGCGTGTTTTCACCAGACTGCGTTTCAGGCGCGCGAAAAATCCTTCTTTCGTTGGACGTTCTTGCTCTTGCGCAGCAAGGGGAATCTCATCCGGCTGGTCAGTTTCCTGCTCTGCCTGCTCGGCGACATCAGGCTCTGGATCCGCGACCGTCGCACTTTCGGCGATCTCAACCTGTACGATCGGATCGGCAACATTTCGATCGAGAACGTCATGATCGACGAGGTCACGATCGTCTGATGGGGTCATGATGGGGGCAGAAACGACAGGCGCTTCCGGCAGCGGTGGTTCTACCTGCTCTGACGGGTGATCGGCGATCGGGTGAGCCGCGGCGGCGGCATCCGGCTCCACCGCTGATGGCGGTTCTTCAACAACCGTATTCTCTTGAACAACAGGTTTTTCTTGTGGCTGCTCCTGTTGTTTTTCTTCCTGTTTCCCTAATCCCAGCCAGGAAAAAAAACCGCGCTTCTTTTCTTTTGACATGTGCGATCGCGCTCCACGCTGCTCACCGCAGCGAATCAATCAATGAAAATCATATTTAAACAACAAGTTTAACACTTTCCTGCCGACAGCAACACGCAGCGAACGGGAGCAATGGCAGACAATTCACCTCACGATCTGCAATCTTCGTAACGAAAGGCAATCTCCGTAACGAAGTGTGTCAAACACCGTGCGTACGCGAAAGGTCACGAACAGGACAAAATGTTGGGTTACGCGCTTTAACGTCTATCTTAACGTTCCCTCTGTACGCAACCGCCGCTAGAATAGCGCCAGAAATTTCCTGCCCGTATCCACACCATGATGATACGGCACAACAATAACCCTGTGAGCTATGGCTAAAAAAAATCCATCGTCAGCCGCCGGACAAATCCGAATCATCGGTGGTCAATGGCGCGGCAGAAAACTTCCGGTTCCTGATAGCCCCGGTTTACGTCCCACCACCGATCGCGTGCGGGAAACGTTATTTAACTGGTTGGCTCCCGTCATTCAGCAGGCACGCTGTCTGGATTGTTTTGCTGGCAGCGGTGCGCTTGGGCTGGAAGCCTTGTCCCGTTATGCTGCCCACGCCACACTATTGGAAATGGAGCGTGCAGTCGCCCGGCAATTAACGCAAAATCTGGCGCTGCTTCAGGCAGACAACGCCGAGGTGATCAATACAGATGCCCTAAGCTGGCTGGCGCAGTCGGGTACGCCGTTTGACGTCGTGTTTCTCGATCCGCCGTTTCGTAAGGAACTGCTGAACAATACGCTTGCGCTACTGGAACAGCAGGGCTGGCTGGCACCAGATGCGTGGATTTATGTGGAAACCGAGGCGGAAAACGCGCAACTGACTATCCCAGAGAATTGGCAACTGCACCGTGAAAAGATTGCGGGTCAGGTCGCCTACCGCTTATACATCCGTCAATGATCTTCACAGCGACGTAAGGGTAAGAGATGATTTTGATTAACCTTGGCAGACTCTTGATGCTGGGCGTGTGGGGGTTTCTGTTGCTTAACCTGATTCAACCGTTTCCCAAACCGTTGAATATCTTCATGACCGTGGCGATGGTGTTTATGATCCTGATGCATGGTTTCCAACTGCTGCTGTTAAAATCCAGCCAGCCGAAAGACAGCCCCGCGCTAAACCGCGCGCTTCAGGCACGCATTTTCTTGTTTGGCGTGTTTGAACTGCTGGCGTGGCAGAAAAAGCAACCTAAGCCACCAAAGCCGTAATCGCTACCTTTGTTGGGGCACAAAGCGAATAAAGCGCGTGCCCTTTAACTGCAACGATCCCTGCATACCCGTATCAAGCGGGTGATAATCCCTGTTATCAAGGCGTAACGTGATAGTCGCGCCGCCGGAAATCGGCCTGAACGTGACTTCATAAAGCATGTCCTCAACGACCATCCCCTGATGCTCGCGCGCTCGCCGCCGCCGACGGGGAAATTCGCGTTTATGTTCTATCTCGGCAGCCACAATACGCAGAGGAGCCGCGTCATTCAGTGCTTCCTGATGACGTTGGCGTTGATACTGCCGCGCCGCCAGCACCAGAATCGCGCCAACGGCCAAAGCCAACAGCCAGGGGAAATCATTCATCAGGGTTTCTTGCCGGGCAGATAGGGGAACGCGGTGACGTTATCGCCTAAATCAGAAATGCGGGCACTGCCTTTTTCCGTCACGGCATCAATGCGAATGATCGCCTGTAGCGGGATAAAACTGCGGCTAACGCCGGAGAATTCCGTTTTCAGTTTCTCGGTTGACGGGTCAACCAGCACCGTAGACTGGCTATCAAACACGAAGTCGGCAATTTCAATAAAACCGAACAGGCTGCTCTGAACCAACTCACGCACGTAAAGCTGGTAATTTTTACCGTTATTTATAAATTGAATACGATAAAGCGCGGATTCATTACTCATTCAACACAATGCTCCCTTTGAAACTTCACGGCGTAAAAACGGGCGATAACATAGCATGAAGCGCATGAAAATCGCATCCGTCTCACTGAAGTTGTTTAACTTCCTCACATATCCCCTACACTGAATAAAAACGGTTTATCTTTATTCTGATACCAACAAAAACACCAAAAGGACGCGCTATGCTTTGGTCATTTATTGCTGTGCTTTTTTCTGGTTGGCTGTATGTGGATGCCAGCTACCGTGGTCCAACGTGGCAGCGCTGGTTATTCAAACCGGTCACGATGCTACTGCTGCTGGCGCTCGCCTGGCAGACGCCGCTGCTTGGTGTACCGGGCTATCTGATTGTTCTGGGATTACTGGCAACGCTGGTGGCCGACACCCTGCTGTTGCCGCCGGCTCAGCGCCTGCTGTACGCATTTGGTGCCTATTTTCTCTCCCACCTGCTGTACACCATTAGCTTTTTTACCGGACAAATGGCGCTCACGTTCTTCTGGCCGCTGGCGTTAACGCTCGTGATTCTGGCTGCGATCCTCATCGCCGTTATCTGGGGAAAATTGGAGGAACAGCGCTGGCCCGCCTGCGCGTTTATCATCATGACGACGTTGATGGTGTGGATTGCCGGTGAGCGCTATTTTGCGCTGGGAACCAACGCGAATTTCTCCCTGCTGACGGGCACGGTGCTGCTGTTTATCGCCCATGCCATCTGGCTGATTCACCATTACCGTTTGCCGTTCCGCGCCCATCAGGCGATAGTTGCAGCGGGCTATTTTGGCGGTCATTTCCTGATCGTTCGCTCCCTCTATTTTTAAGGTTGGTGACATCGCTGAAACACTGGCGCTGTCTTATGCGGCGTTGTACAGTTCTTTATGAGAATCGCTATCACTCACAATAGGAGGAAGAGATGCACTCTCATCAGCACCACCACAGCGCGGAGAAATCAGCCTGCTGTCATAGCGGCGTTCATCAGGCGTCGCGCAAAACCGCGCAACATGCCAAAAGCTGCTGCCATGCGCACACACAGCATTCGACCCACGCCGATCACAGTTGCTGTTCCAGCAAACACGCGTCTGACGCCGTAGTACAAACTGCATGTAGTACAGAGCAGCCTTCTTCGGATGGCAGCGGTAGTACGGAGTCAGACGACCCCGACGGCGGAGACAGCGACAGGCCCCGCTCCAACCAGCGTTTCAGTTGGAAAATCAGCGGGATGGATTGTCCCAGTTGCGCACGCAAAATCGAAAATGCCGTAAAAAATCTCACCGGAATTGAGCAGGTCAACGTACTGTTCGCGACCGAAAAATTGGTTGTCGATGCCGATACCGATATTCGCCCTCAGGTTCAACGTGCCGTTCAGCAAGCAGGCTTCACCTTGCAGGATACTGCGCTCCCCTTCACACCACTTGCTACACCTACCGCACGTCATTTCGTGCATGAATATGGTTTTTTAATACTTTTCACACTGCTGGCTGCGGCAAGCTGGGGATTTTCCCTCCTCAGCGAGCGCGGCGGGCAGATCGCGTTTATCGCAACGACGCTTGTCGGACTGGTTCCTATCCTGAAAAAAGCGGCACGGCTCATCCGCACGGGAACCCCTTTCGCGATTGAAACGCTGATGAGTGTCGCCTCTGTCGGCGCACTCTTGATTGGCGCCACCACCGAAGCCACCGTTATTTTGCTGCTGTTTATGCTGGGCGAATACCTGGAGTCTTACGCGGCCAACCGCGCACGCTGCGGCGTCACCGCGCTGATGGCATTGCTTCCCGAAGAGGCCACAGCGATTGTTAACGGGCAGCGACGCCTCGTTTCTGTCGCCAGTCTGGTTCCCGGCGATGTGATTGAAGTCGCTCCCGGCGGGCGACTTCCCGCCGATGCGGAACTCTTGCACAACGACGCCAGCTTTGATGAAAGCGCGCTGACTGGCGAATCGGTTCCCGTGGAGCGTACGTCCGGTGAAAAAATTGCAGCGGGCAGCCTGTGTGTCGATCGGGTCGTGCAGTTGCGCGTGGTTTCACAGCCGGGCAACAGCGCCATCGACCGTATTTTGCAACTGATAGAAGAGGCGGAAGAGCGCCGTGCGCCGATAGAACGCTTCCTCGATAAATTCAGCCGTTATTACACACCAGCCATTATGTTGTTGTCGCTGCTGGTGATTGTGGTGCCACCGCTGCTGCTGACGCAGCCGTGGCAAGCGTGGATTTATCGCGGCCTGACGCTGCTGTTAATCGGCTGCCCGTGTGCGCTGGTGATCTCAACACCTGCGGCGATTACCTCCGGGCTGGCCGCAGCCACACGCCGCGGGGCGCTGATTAAAGGCGGTGCGGCGCTGGAAACGCTGGGCAGTATCAGGACCATCGCCTTTGATAAAACCGGCACGCTGACGCAAGGCAAACCGCAGGTGACGGACGTGTTACCCGCCACCGATATAAGCGCAACCGCACTGCTGACGCGCACCGCGGCGGTGGAGTTGGGTTCACATCACCCGCTTGCCAAAGCCATCGTCCAGCATGCATTGGAAAGCCATACCTTCCTGCCGCTGGCGGAAAACCGCAAAGCGCTGGCGGGTGTTGGCGTGGAAGGCACGATAAGCGGTAAACGCGTTCAGGTCAGCGCGCCCACCCGCGTGGCACCCGACCTGCTCGATGCCGACTGGCTACAGCAGATTGACGCGTTGGAAAGCACAGGGAAAACCGTGGTGGTGGTACAAGAAGACAACAGGCTGCTCGGTGTGCTGGCGCTCAGCGATACGCTACGCCACGATGCCCGTGAGGCGGTAGAGGCCTTGCAGCAGTTGGGGATTCGTAGCGTCATGCTTACCGGTGATAATCCCCGTGCGGCGGCATCCATCGCGGCGACATTAGGCATCGATTATCGCGCCAGCCTGCTTCCTGCCGATAAGGTCACGGTGACCAGCGAGTTGAGCAAGCCACATCCCGTCGCGATGGTAGGCGACGGCATCAACGACGCCCCCGCGATGAAGGCCGCAACGATTGGGATTGCGATGGGAAGCGGTACGGATGTGGCACTGGAGACGGCCGATGCCGCCTTAACACACAGCCGCCTGACCGGACTGGCGACCATGATTAGCCTGTCGCGAGCCACACAGCG
Organism: Pectobacterium fontis; assembly: GCF_000803215.1. GTDB lineage: Bacteria > Pseudomonadota > Gammaproteobacteria > Enterobacterales > Enterobacteriaceae > Pectobacterium > Pectobacterium fontis. The sequence goes on along the minus strand of NZ_JSXC01000033.1, from coordinate 128,222 downwards.
TAACATTCGTCAGAACATTGCCATTGCGCTGGGGCTGAAAGCCGTGTTTCTGGTGACGAGCATTCTGGGCATTACCGGACTGTGGCTGGCGGTGCTGGCAGATTCCGGCGCAACGGCGTTAGTCACCGCCAACGCGCTACGGCTGCTGAGAAAACGGGACTAATATTACCGTTAATGCTGGCTGTGAGTTGAAGGAGCGAGATACACGGAGCGAGGTCCACGCGAGTGGACCGAGTAGTGCAGCCAACGCACCTGCGGCTTGAAATATGACGAGTATTATTGGCCTTTGCGCAACAAATAACGGTAGGGAAGCTGTTCGGTTTCCTGCGCCAGAAGCTCGTGCTCCATGTACACGCAAAAACCGGGAATATCACGGGTGGTGGCCGGATCGTCGGCAATAATCAGCAGCGTTTGCCCGGTTTCCATCTGGCGTACCGTCTTACGCACCATCATCACAGGCTCAGGGCAGCGCAGCCCCTGCGCATCAAGGGTTTTATCTGGATTAGTAAAGGGATCGGTCATCAACGTTCTCAGTGCTGGAATCAAAAAACTGCCCTAGTTTACGCGGCGGATTGCCCGACGCAAGCGACGACAACCTTTGCGCCTAAAACAACCCTCTTTTGCTGGCAAAACACATGGTCGTAGCGAAATAATTGCATTAGCAAGACAATTGCGTATTATGCCGCCACGTTGCAGCATAAATCTGCACGTACATTATTTCTTGGGTTCCCTCACCCCAATAACCAAAAAGGTCACATTATGTATCGTTTTACTCCCCAGCAGCGGCTTACGGCGCTGATCTGGCTCTCGTTGTTCCATATCCTGATTATTACCTCGAGTAATTATCTGGTGCAGCTTCCGGTGCAAATTTTCGGTTTACACACCACCTGGGGCGCGTTTACCTTTCCGTTTATTTTTCTGGCCACTGACCTGACGGTTCGTATTTTTGGTGCGCCGCTGGCGCGTCGTATTATTCTGACCGTAATGGTGCCTGCGCTGGTCATTTCCTATCTGGTGTCATCACTGTTTTATCAGGGGTCGTGGCAGTCGTTTGGCGCGTTAAGCCAGGTGAATATCGTCGTGGCACGTATCGCCTGCGCCAGCTTCATGGCGTATGTTCTCGGTCAGATTCTGGATGTTCACGTCTTCAACCGTCTGCGCCAGCAACGTGCGTGGTGGATCGCGCCGGCCGTTTCGATCGTGTTTGGTAATTTCAGCGACACGCTGGCCTTTTTCTTTATCGCGTTTTATCGCAGCACCGATGCTTTTATGGCGGCGAACTGGGTTGAAATTGCGATGGTGGATTATGCCTTTAAGATTTTGATCAGCCTGGCATTCTTTCTACCGATGTACGGCGTGATGCTGAACATGGTACTTAAACGTCTAAGCGAGCAGAAAACCCCGGCAGACTACCACTCCGTCAGCAGCCACCCGTAATGCCCATTAGGCGGCGAGTAGCGTCGCCTTTTTCTCTCAATCACTCCGCGTTTTGTAAAAAACGCGCAGGATCCCACAACGGTTTGCAACAACAAAATGCTTGTTTTTGCTATCTGAATAAGGTGCCATACTGTTACGATTTTTTTAAAAAGATTATCGCTTCAAAAACGAGAGAAAGGGATCCCATGTCGAATGTAATCAAATACCTCGGTGTCGGCTTACTTGTCAGCCTGCTTGCCGCTTGTGATGGCAAAACAGATGACACCGCAAAAGCAGGCGCACAAGATAAACCAGCAGCAGAAGCCATCGCGAGCCAGAACATCGAGCTACTGGAGGGAAAAATTGCATTTACCCTGCCAGCCGATATGCGTGACCAGAGCGGTAAAGTCGGTACGCAGGCGAACAACATGCACGTTTACGCCAATGACAACGGGCAGAAAGCGGTCATCGTGATTCTGGGTGACAACACTACGGAAGAGTTGACCGTACTGGCGCAGCGTCTGGAAGATCAGCAACGCACGCGGGATGCCAATCTTCAGGTCGTCACCAACAAAACCATCGACGTTGACGGCAAGAAGCTGCAACAGCTCGACAGCATTATCACCAGCAGCGGGCAGCAAGCTTATTCTTCTGTCGTGCTGGGGAAAGTGGAGAATCAACTGCTGACCTTGCAGATCACGCTGCCAGCCAGCAACCAGCAACAGGCACAGAGCGAAGCGGAAGGCATCATCCACACGCTGAAGCTGAAATAATCAGCGCTGTCGCCAAATAGCAGCCACTTCGGTGGCTGTTTATCCGATTGCCGTACGCTGCGTCAGCCGCCACGTCAGTGCCAGACCGCCTAGCCCCAGCAGCGCGGCTGCCAGATAAATAGACGCGATGCCGGTATACCCCATCAGCCCCCCCGCCACTGGCCCGACAACGCCCAACGATAGATCAAGGAAGATGGTATAAGTTGCCAGCGCACTGCCCTGATTCTGCGGTGAAACAGCCTGAACGGCGACAACGCCTAATGCCGGGAACACCAGAGAGAACCCCGCTCCCGCGAGGAACGCACCGACTTCCGCCATCAGTGGCAGCGTCGCTCCCCACACCAGCAGCAAACCGATGATCTCAACCACAAAACACGCCATCGCCACGCGTAATCCGCCAAACCGCTGAATACTGTTAGGAAACACCAGCCGTGCGCCGACGAAAGCACAACTGAAAATCGTCAACGTCAGTGCGGCACCGTCCCAGTGGCGATCGGCATAAAACAGCGTGATAAAGGTCGCGATCACGCCAAACCCCGCTGAAGCGATCGCCAGAATAATGCCGTAAACCCAGACTTTCCCCAGCACTTCGCGGAAGGGAATTTTTTTCCCCGGCGCGACCTGCACGGCGGGGCGTGGCAGCGCAAAGAAAATCGCCACCGTCGCAATCAGGATAATGCACACCGAGAGCAGTTTTAACCCACCGATATGGTTGAGCCAGACGCCAAGCGGTGCGCCAATCGCCATCGCGCCGTACGTCGCAATACCGTTCCATGAAATCACGCGCCCAATGTGTCGGGAACCCACCACGCCAACGCCCCAGAGCGTAGCGCCTGTGCCCGCAAAACTCTGCCCGGCTCCCAGCACAATACGCCCGACACACAACAGTAGTAGCGTGATCGCCGGCGAGGCGTCGCTAAAGGCCGCCAGCAGGTAAAACACCCCGCTCAACATGACACCAGCCAGCCCCCAGACGACAATGTTCTTCGGCCCTTTTTCATCTGCCGTACGGCCCGCATGTGGCCGGCTCAAGAGCGTGGAAAAATATTGCAGACTGATCACCAGCCCGGCCCAGAACGCGCTATAGCCAAGATGATCGTGTACATACCCCGGTAGCACCGCTAGCGGTAAGCCAATATTCAGATAGCTGGCGAAGTTGAACGCTACAATCGAAACGATGCGCAGATTAAGGCGCAGACCGCTCAGCGACGGTTCGGATGGAGAAGGTGTCGGCATGGAAAATTCACTCGCTTAACGTCCGTGTATGACGTACGTTCAAAAAAACATCAAAAAATCATATTGCTATATACTCTAAATCATTCGAGTTTCAGGAAGGCGGCAAGAGAAGGAGTCCCGATGAGCTTACTCAAGTAAGTGATTCGGGTGACCGAACGCAGCCAACGCACATGCAACTTGAAGGATGACGAGTATATTGTTGGTTATAATCAATCTTATAATCCCGAACACAGGAGAAACGCAATGCCTGTACCGGCAGACCCGGAACGTCAAATCTCGCCAACCCCTGTGGGGAATACCGCGCCACAGCAGTCCCTCTCGTTGTTGGGCAAGGCCAAACGGCTAGCTGCGCGTATTCAGGCGATCCCCAGCGTAGCACACCTGATTCGTGCTGGTGAACGCTTCAACGATCGCATGGGTAACCAGTTTGGTGCGGCCATTACCTATTTCTCCTTTCTGTCACTGATCCCCATTCTCATGGTGTCTTTCGCCGCCGTGGGCTTTGTGCTGGCTTCCAATCCCGACCTGCTGACAGGTCTGATCAACCGTATCGTCAACAGCATCAGCGATCCTAATCTGGCGACTACGCTGAAAAATACCGTCAACACCGCCGTGCAGCAACGTACCACCGTCGGGCTGACCGGTTTGCTGATCGCGCTCTATTCCGGCGTCAGTTGGATGGGAAACCTGCGTGAAGCGATCCGTGCCCAATCACGCGACGTGTGGGAACGGAACCCGAAAGATGAAGAGAAGATTTACTTTCAGTACACGCGGGATTTCCTATCGCTGACCGGGCTGGTCATTGCGCTGATCATTACGCTGTTCCTGACCTCGGTTGCCGGCACCGCGCAAAATATGATTGTGACCGCGCTGGGGCTGGATGACATCGAGTGGCTACGCCCCGCGATGACGCTGATTGCCCTGTCGATCTCCATTTTTGCCAACTATCTGTTATTCCTGTGGATATTTTTTGTTTTGCCGCGCCATAAGCCTAAACGCAAAGCGCTCTTTCGCGGTACGCTGATCGCCGCCGTGGGGTTTGAGGCCATCAAGTTCGCGATGACCGTGGCGCTGCCTAAACTGGCCAGTTCACCATCCGGTGCGGCGTTCGGTTCGGTTATTGGCCTGATGGCGTTCTTCTACCTCTTCGCGCGTCTGACGCTCTTCTGCGCCGCCTGGATCGCCACCGCAAACTATAAAGGCGACACCTCAACAGACAAGAATGAGCGGGAGACAGAACCGCCCTCACCTCGCTAAAAGCAGTGGGAAAGCACTGGTTTTCCGATCTGCGTCATGAAAAAATAAAACATCGTTTCAAGGCTATTGACTCAGTCTCACGTAATGTTGAGACTGACGTTAATTTCCGCATTTTTTATACCCAGCTTTTTCAAACAGGCCAAAAGTGATGACAACTACTAACATTGCCGTAATCGGCGAATGCATGATCGAACTGTCGCAGAAGGGCACGGATCTTAACCGTGGATTTGGCGGCGATACGCTGAACACCGCCGTTTACATTGCCCGTCAGGTCAACGCCGATAAACTGGGCGTGCATTACGTGACCGCACTCGGCACCGACAGCTTCAGTGCCGAGATGGTCGCCGCCTGGCAAAAAGAAGGGGTGAAAACTGACCTGATTCAACGGCTGGACAACAAACTGCCCGGTTTATACTTCATTGAAACCGACGATAGCGGCGAGCGTACCTTCTACTATTGGCGCAATGATGCCGCTGCCCGCTACTGGCTGGACAGCCCGGAAGCAGAAAAAATCGGTCAATCACTGGCACAATTTGACTATCTCTACCTGAGCGGCATCAGTCTGGCGATTCTGAACGCCGAAAGCCGTCAGCGTCTCCTCGTCCTGCTGCGCGCCTGCCGCGCCAACGGCGGTAAAGTGATTTTTGATAACAACTACCGTCCTCGTTTGTGGCAGAGCAAGGAAGAGACGCAACAGGCCTACACCGACATCCTATCCTGCACGGATATTGCCTTCCTGACACTGGATGACGAAGACATGCTGTGGGGCGTGAAGCCGCTGGAAGCCGTGCTGGAACGGACACACGGTTTGGGCGTTAACGAAGTGGTCATCAAACGCGGTGCCGATTCTTGCCTCGTGTCAGAGCGCGGGAAAGAATTGGTCGATGTCCCTGCGGTCAAGCTGCCAAAAGAGAAAGTGGTCGATACCACCGCCGCAGGTGACTCTTTCAGTGCAGGCTATCTGGCAGTTCGCCTGAATGGCGGCAGCACACAAGAGGCCGCACAGCGCGGGCACCTGACGGCCAGTACGGTCATCCAATACCGTGGCGCAATCATCCCGCTTGAGGCGATGCCGGCGTAACCGCCGTGCCCCACATTAGTGAAAAGGCCGCGATTGCGGCCTTAGAGGATGGTTCATCGGTATGGTAGAAATCTACCTTACCGATAAGTTTGCAACTTAACGCGCTCCAGGCGGGCTCATCGGCTGTTCCTGGAAACCGCCGCGTGGACCGCCACCGCCACCGCCCGGAGGAGGGAACAGACAACCACTCAACATCGTGATCAGTGCGATCACCCCCGCAGCTTTAAGAGTACGACTCATATTTTATTCCTCGGTGCATTGATGAAACACGAAGGATGATAGAAGCGGCGCAAAGCAGTAACAACGAGATTTTTCCTTAAAATCCATTTATAAATAAAGAGTTACATTATCTAACGCACGACTGACGATATCCCGTATATTCCCCTACGTAAGCCTTTTCCCTCATCGGGATAACACCATTCATGTAAGCACGAATTCAAGGGGAAACATGGAGATGAAGCTCCGTAGGGAGATCTCACCCTGTGATCTCCCCCCGAAACCTTACGCTTTAGCTAATAAGCCGCTCGCGTGCAGAAACACTGTCTTCGTCACTCTATTTGGCGACGATTATCTCCCCAGATACAAACGAGGTTGAGCCGCCGTTGGTGTAACCTGAAATACGGCGACGGCTTGTACGAGTTGCTGGGCCTGTTCTTTCAGGCTTTCCGCAGCAGCGGCACTTTCTTCCACCAAGGCGGCGTTTTGCTGGGTCACGCTATCGATCTGAGTGATAGCCTGTCCAACCTGTTTCACCCCTGAGCTTTGCTCCTGACTGGAGGCGCTAATTTCAGACACGATATCCGTGACTTGATTGATCGCGGCCATCACTCGCGTCATGGTTTCGCCTGCCTCATCGACCAGGTGGCTACCTTGCTCGACCTGCCCGACGCTGTTGGTGATGAGTGCGCTGATCTCTTTCGCCGCATTGGCGCTACGTTGCGCCAAATTGCGCACTTCAGAGGCGACAACGGCAAAGCCACGACCTTGCTCACCTGCTCTTGCGGCTTCTACCGCAGCGTTCAGCGCCAGAATATTGGTCTGGAAGGCAATGCTATCAATGACATTGATGATGTCCGAGATCTTTTTCGAACTGTTGTTGATACCTTTCATGGTTTCTATCACGCGTTCGACCATCTGCCCGCCTTCCGCTGCCAACGTTGATGCCCCGGATGCCAACTGGCTAGCCTGACGGGCATTTCCGGCGTTATTGCTGACCGCGGAACCTAATTGCTCCATTGTGGCGGAGGTTTGTTGCAGTGCGCTGGCTTGTTCTTCTGTTCGTTGACTCAGATCCTGATTGCCCTGAGAAATTTGGATACTGGCTGTTGCCAGACTTTCGGCATTATTGCGTACACTGGTGACTATTCCCGATAGGGATGCTTGCATCTCTTTCAATTGTGCAAGCAGGCTCACATGATCGTTATCCTTGACGGGAATCGGATGAGAAAGATCGCCCTGCGCCATCAGGTTGACCATCTGTGAGGCCACCAGCGGTTCTCCGCCCAACTGGCGCAGTAGACTGCGCAGAATCACTGCTCCCAATAAAATCGATGCCAGCGCAACCAGAATGACCGCGAGGAACGAGATGATACGCGTGCTCATATCAATATTTTGCTGTTCCGTTACCTTGGCGTTGGCTAATTCATCCTGTGCTTTTTTCAATGCGAATAATGCGCTAAATGTTTGATCCGCATTTACTTTAACTTCATTTTTATTAATTTCGCTGGCATTTTTCATATCGCCAGATTCAACCGCTTGTACCTGATGTTCCATGCCTTTACGCATCAACGTATACGATGAGAGTAAGCCGTCAAAAGATGACGTCATACTGCTATCAATAATGGGTTTAAGCGTATTGAGCAGGGTTTCAACCTTGGTGAAATTCTCGGTGTTTTGGCTTTTCCAGGTCGCGATCGAGGCTGGATCGCCAATCGCGATCATACGAAGGATATTGATATCGACGCGGGTGAGAAGGCCATCAATCTGGCCGATGATCGATGCCGCCTGGTAGTCTTTTTCATACAAGCTTTGTAATTCTGCTGTGGTATCAGCCTGACGGGAAAGCAAAAATGCAGCCAGTATCATAAAAGAGAGAATGATTGCCGCGATCATTGTTGCTAATTTTTTCTTAACACTCCACCTATTCATAGATTGCTCTCAGATTGTCATCGTCTGACGTTGTAAACACAGACGGCCTTACGGCATGGTCTGCAATATGACGAAATTAGTCCCCTTCTCGTTCATGAAGAATATCGACCATTAGTTGAGCGCACTTGAATACAAAAGGTATAGTGAGATCAAAATATTATGTAGGAATTGTAACCAAATATTAATTACTCAATTCAATTATTGATTGAAGAAATCAATAACAATGAAATTAATTTGGTCAAGGAATAATAAATGAAATGGACAGGTAAAAAAGCGAATCTTGTGCTGCATACTGCTCACTGAAGCGTGAATTTAGGGGAAAACACGATCTGAGGTTCCGCCGGGAAACCTCACGCGATAGTAGCTCCCCCAAAAACCGCCACAGCGCGGAGGAGGGAACAGACAACCACTCAACATAGCGATCAACACGCTCCCCCGGTGCCAAAAAGCGTAGCCTTACTGCCCGACAGCCGATTTTTCCGCTTCAGGTGCCGCTGTCGCGGCACTGGCCGCCGGTTCAGCGCTTGGCGTCATAATCCGATCGTAGGCGTCCTGTAACGCCTTCATATTCGCTTCTGGCTCACCCGGCTGTTGAATCAGCATCAATGTCGTATCCTGCACCAGTTGCTGGTGTAGCTCCTGATTCAGCATATCGAGCGTCAACGCAGACAGATAGGTCTGACGTAATTTCTGATACTGCTCGGGAGCGATATCCACAACGCCATTTTGCTGAGAGCGTAACCGCTGGTCCATCAAGGTGTCTGTACTGGTACGCGCATAGGTAGCGAACAACTTGTTCAGTTCGTCCGTCTTACGTGCAATCAGCACATCAAATTCTTGTTGTGATAGCCCTTTTTCACGCAGCGTCGCCAGCTCACGCGCCATAAACGTCACGCTCGGCTCAACGCCCTCGCTATTCGCGACATCCATATGAATCGCGCACTGAGAACGGGTATAAAATACATTGCAGTCGAAACGGAGATTATTGCCCTTCAGCGAACTCTTCTCCAGCGACTGCTGTAGATGCCAGAACATGGCTTCCCGCGTCATGTCTCCCAGCCAGTAGCGAACCAACGCCTGCGATTCGCGAATCGGCTGCCACGGCGCATCCCACATTAGCGATACCGTATCTTGCTGGACATTGTTATTCATCAGGCTGATCGCCTGCGTCGGCAGCGGGCTTAACGTCGGTAACGGCGCGGGTGCTTCGCGTTTCCCTTCCAACGGAGAGAAGACTTTACCAATTTGCTCGACCACACTGCGGTTATCCACATGACCGACGATGTACAACGTCATCGCATCTGGCGTATACCAGGTTTTATAAAATTGCTGAAGCTGCTCGCCATTCAACGGTGGTTTGACATCCTGAGCAGGATCGTGCGCCAGCAAGGGCGAGCCTTTCAGGCGATAGCGCCAGCTTGGATCTTGCGGGTTAATCGGAAAGGTCGCGACCTGATCGGGCACCTTCAGTGCAGCTTGTAGGCTTTTTTCGTCGAACGTCATCTGCCCTGCACTTTCAGCCAACCATGCCAGCGCCTCTTTTAGCAGCTCGGGACGATTATTCGGCAAGCTCAGGTTATACGACGTGAAATCGTACGAGATCATTGCCGGAGGCAGGACGCGAGCACCATTAGCATCCTGCCTCAGCATGGAAGGTAACTGGGCAACGGACAGTTTATCGCCAGGCGCTAAGGCCAGACGGGGAAGAAAATGCGCGAAACCGACTTGCTGGGCGTTTTCCAGCAGCGATCCGGCATTAACGACCAGACGCAGCTCAACCCGATCGCCGGGGCGCTGTGGCGTGGTTAATAGTTGCCAGGTAAAACCATTATCAAGTTTGCCCTGCTGCCAGGCAGGATCGGGCTGTAGTGCTTCAGCCTGCACGCTGCTGCTGACCACAGTCAGCAACAAACCACCAACGAAAAGCGCCTTTTTGGTGCCCTGCATGTGAACCCCTACTCATAGCTATCCAACATAATAATGTGGTTATTGTTGATCATTATGGTGGCCTTGCGTCTGCCACCGCACACTCTCGTGGATATATCACGGAAAAAATTGAAGACGCGAAGTGTACCATTCCCTTTGACAGCGCGCTTTTATCTATGTCACCTCAAGAGACGAAATAATCTGCAAAAAAGGGAAAAATTGTCATATTTAACAATATTTTTACGTCTCGCGGCAGGTCAGAAAAGGGGGGGAACGGTTTGGCTTGATGGGTTTACAGACAAAAAAATTCCCCACGGGGCGGAACGCCGTGGGGAATGGATTGAGACAACGATAGTAGAATGGCAACCAGAATTATGACTGCGCCGTCGGCGTGGCCGCGCTATCGTTTTTATTCGTACCAGACAGTTCAGCATCCAGCTTCTTCTCATCCAGCTCGCGGCAGTATTTCGCAACCACGATGGTCGCCACACCGTTACCGATCAGGTTGGTCAGCGCACGAGCTTCTGACATGAAGCGGTCAATACCCAGAATCAGCGCCAGACCGGCAACAGGCAGGTGGCCTACCGCAGACAGCGTGGCCGCCAGCACGATGAATCCACTGCCCGTCACGCCCGCTGCACCCTTAGAGGACAGCAGCAGCACCACCAGCAGCGTAATCTGATGCCAAATATCCATGTGGCTATTAGTCGCCTGAGCGATAAATACCGCCGCCATCGTCAGATAGATTGAGGTGCCATCCAGGTTGAATGAGTAGCCAGTCGGGATAACCAGGCCGACGACAGATTTCTTACAACCGACCTTCTCCATCTTCTCCAGCATACGTGGCAGCACGGACTCAGAAGAAGATGTGCCCAGTACGATCAGCAGTTCTTCACGGATGTAACGAATGAATTTGAAGATACTAAAGCCCGTGGCTTTGGCAATACTGCCCAGCACCAGGAACACAAACAGAACACAGGTGATGTAGAAGCAGGCGATCAGTTGTCCCAGTTGCACCAGCGTACCGACACCATATTTACCGATGGTGAAAGCCATTGCGCCGAACGCACCCAGCGGAGCCAGTTTCATGATCATGTTAATGACGCCGAAAATGACCTTGGAGAAGCTGTCGATGACATCAAAAATCACTTTGCCTTTTGGGCCTAAGCGATGCAGCGCAAAGCCAAACATCACAGCAAACAGCAACACCTGTAAGATATTACCGCTGGCAAACGCGCCGACGACACTCGCCGGAATCACGTCCATCAGGAACGGAATCAGCCCCTGTTGTGAAGCCTGTTGGGTATAAACCGCCACCGCAGACGCATCCAACGTGCTGGGATCGATGTTCATGCCCACGCCAGGTTGCACGACATTGACCACGACCAGGCCAATAATCAGCGCAATAGTACTCACAATTTCAAAATACAGCAGAGCGGCCGCACCAGTACGACCGACCGACTTCATACTTTCCATGCCTGCGATACCGGTGACCACCGTACAGAATATAACCGGCGCAATAATCATTTTAATTAATTTAACAAACCCATCGCCCAGCGGCTTCATTTGCTCGCCAAGTTGGGGGTAGAAATGCCCCAGCAGTATCCCTATTGTAATGGCAGCAAGAACTTGAAAATAAAGACTTTTAAAAATTGATGTTTTCATACATACGTCCTATGGTGGGGAAAACACAGGAGGGGAATAGGGTACGAGAATGCCGCCTGTGATTGCGCCGAAAAGTAACATTGCAATAACAAGCTGAGAATGTTTTATAAGTTTAGTTTGTGAACGACAGGTTAAAAACAAGAGCTGAATCACGTCAGCAAGAATTATAAAGAAACATCAATGCAATTTACTTGTAACAGATGCACATTTTTGCAGCAGATAAATCACGTTTAAAAACCCTCAACCCCGCGCCACACGGGGAGGATGCTTTTCAGGAAGCCCATCAACAAAAAATAACATTTGTGTTACTTACGAACATTCAGGAAGGCGTGGTGAGACGATAAATACCCGTATTTTTATCGCGTCGCGCCATCTGCATGGCAAAACGCGCTTGTGATAAAAGCAGCGTCGCGTCCTCAGGTCGAGGATCGGTAATTGTCAGGATACCAGTGCTGATAGCCCGTGCAGGCCGGAGATCCGCAGGTAAAAAGGGGGGATTGATCGCCAACATGATGTTTTGCGCCCACTCTTGTGCGTGTGCCGCAGACTCCAGCGTTTTCCCGATGATGGCAAACTCATCACACTCGAGGCGTGCCAGATAGAGGATCCCGACGTCATTCTGCTCTTCTATCACCGCATTGAACTGCTTAGCCAGCGCGGCGATATCGCCCTGCTGGCAAGCAGAGGCATCAAGTCCAAAAACCACCAGGCTGAACGGTGCGGCATCGGCCAGGCGCTGTTCGAGACGTCGAATAAAATGCGCTTTATCCGGCAGCCCCATGCCTTCTGTTCCGGCAGTCAGAGACTGTTCCAGCAGTTGTTGATTGCGATTATAGCTGCGCACCAGCGCGCCCAACTCATCGTCCTGATGCCAGGGCGGCAGCGTGAGCGGGCGGTGGAGCATGGCGTCCGGCGGTAGATTCTGCAACTCGACAATAATCCCCCGCAGCGGGTGTATCAGCAGCCGATTAATACACCAGGTAATGGCGATCGACATAATCAACGCCAGCAGCAGATACGTCGCCAGCATGGTTGAAAACGTGCTGACGATGAATTGATACATCCGGTAGGAATCGGCCTGCAAAACCAGATGCGCCAGCGGTGCCGAATATTGCGTCTGCGGCGGAGAATAGAGCGGGATAGAGATGCGGATGGGTAGCTTAAAGACCCGCGCAATCCAGTCCGGCACCGGACGTTCTTTCGGGAAATTGGCGTGCAGCGTTTGGAAATCGTCCGGCAGCAGTACATCGGCCCGGCTAAGAAAGGCAACGGGCAGCAGGCTATCCAAGATATTGCCAGCACGCTGAACTTCACCTTGCAGCACGGCATCCGTCAACGGTTGGCGCACAGAGTACGCAATGCTCTCCAGTTGTCGGGCATAATCATCACGGCGTTGATGAACAAAGTGAAAGAGCTGTATGACGATAAACAGGCTGATTGTCACCAGTGCCACGGCTGACACGGCTGTCATCTGTTTAATCGTTAATGAACGTCTGAGCCGCAAGCGCTTTCTCCGTCAACCTTATTATGCAGACCTGAACACCCGCCCTTCGGGATAAATCCGGCGGATAGCACACAACATGAAAAGCGCGCCGCGACAAATGGCACGCTGCGTGTAGTATAAGGCAGCTTATCGTCGCCTCAACGCTGTTTTCTACTGGTGTTCGGGGGATTTCGTCTTAATCCTACCCCCAACGGCAGCGGTAACGCGGCCTCAGAATAGGGGATATCCCCTGCATAAGCCAGCGCGGCTATTTTGGAGCAGACAGAAGGGAACCCATGATGTCAGGAAAGAATCGGGCAGATGCGGCATCTGCCCGATAACGTGGTGTGATGACGTTATTGCGGATAAGGCACCCAGTCGCCACCGTTCAGCCGAATATAGGGTTTTCCCTGATATTGCATCACGATAGCGTTCTCATTCTCCGAGATCGCTTCCGTTTGCGGCAACGCGCTCGTCAGCGTTTGCCAGTCTACCGCCGGGGCAGTAAACACTTTGCCGTCCACCAGCCGCGCCACCAGTTCCGAAATCGCCAGATAGCTGCTCGGAGAGGTAATCTCCACCGCATCACCCTGATGCGGTGCCTGTAGACCAAACAGCTTCACGCCGACGGGAATATGCGTAATGCTCGGGCTGGGAATATCACGCAGCCCAGGCATTTGCATCTTGTCGCCCGCCAGCGCCGCACCGTGCTCCGGCACCACAATCACCATCACTTTGCGACCGGATTTCTGCAACTCGTCAAAAAACGCATCCAGTTGGTCAAACAGAATCTTCGCGCGTGGCGCATAGTCTGCTGACTGATTAGTGCCCACAAAGCGGTTACCGTCATGAAGCGGGATCAGATTAAAGAAGGTCGCGTTACGTGTCGTCGTCGCTTTGCCTCGTTCACCCAGCCAGCGGTTTAACAACTCCAGATCGTTATAGATTGGCTCACCGTCGAACGACGTAATCTGGTGGCTGATCCCCTCCTGCGACAGCATCGGGATTTGAATATCACCCTCTTCACGTACCTCGCGCAGGTAATTCCCGAAAACACCGGAATGGTCGAGCATCAGTTGTTCTTCAAAACCCAGTTTCACCAAATTACTGAACAGGTAACACTGCTGGTTCACTGGCTGGTACAAATCGGTATGGGACTGTTGACCACAGCTTGCCCGCAGCAGGCGAATGGACGCTGGCCCACTATAAGCGGTCGCGGAGTTAAACTGGCGGAACAGAATGTCGAACTTCTTCCACAGCGGATGGTTTTCCAACTGTGCCACCTCTAAATCCGACCACGCCAGAGAACAGATATTGATAATCAGCAGATCAAAAGGTTGCGCATCCTGCGGCAGCACGGTGGGAAACACCGTAGTGCGCGCTTTTTCTCGCGTATAAAACTGATTCAGGTAAGCCGTTAGGTTCACACTCGTTGGCGGTAGGGTGGCCTCGGGCAACGCGGCGTCGGCACCCGTTGGAGAAGCGGCCGCCGAGGAGGCAGTCGTCGTCGATACCACGGGCATCAGCGAAACAGCAGGGCCAGCCAGATTGACGACGTTTAGCCATGCCAGCGCCGCCACGGTAAATACCGTAATGCGAATCCACTGCGCGAAAAACAGGTAGGCTACGATAATGACCACCGCCGCGCCGACCATTTGCCAGTTAATAAAGCGGTTTAACAGCTCCAGCAAATAGGCCGAGCTAAAACCCGCCACCTGCGTTCCCTGACTGAGAATGCTATTGATACCCGGCAGCCAGGTATCGTGGTAAAAAAGCCCGATCCCGAGAGGGATAGCAATAATATGACGCCAGCGGTGCAGCGTCATATTGGGGATCGGAAACAGCAGGAACGCCAGAAAGACCAGATTAAGCAGCGGATGAAAATTCAGGTAGCCAAACCATAACAGGGCAAATTTCAGCAAAAAATACACATTCCAGGCACCGAGCCCACGCCAGTAACGCCATAGATGCTGCTGTTTACGTGTTTTTTGGTCCATTTTATTTTTTAGTCTCTGCTGAAGTCGGTTGGGTTGAGACCGTCTTTGTCTTTGTTGTTGAAGAACTACGCATCCAGACACTCGCGGGCTTCAGGTAGCGCGGCGATAATAACCTGTTTTTCCAGTACTGAAGCCAGTGGGGGATCACTCGGTGTGCCAGATAGCCAAGCGTAAAGAAGATCACCGCGCTCACGAGCACCAGTTGAACGATATCAGTCAGGTTCATCATGAGGATGCTCCCGGCGCGCGAGCCAGTAAATCGGGTTCGAGTAAATTAATAGCAATAGGCTCACGCCGAGGCGTCTGGCTGCGCGGTGCAGGCTCGGTCTGCTGCAAGTGGACATAATCGTTAACTTGCTGTTCCTGCCCGGAGGTATCGTCCTGCACCAACGTTTTGATTTCCGCCAGAATCTGCAAATCCTGTGACCACACAATCCGATTACTGAACACTTCATCCACCGGCAGACGGAAGATGGATTTCAACGCAATGTCTAGCTCATTTAAACGACAATTGGATAGGAACAAAAACAGGCGCCCTTGCGTAATCGTGACAACATCGCCAAAACGTCGCAGCGTGCACAGCGTCAACGCCTGCATGGCCCGCACACCCGGTACAGGACGTAATGCAACCAGCACGCCTTTACTGTCTTCTGGCATTAACGTGCTATCAATCAACATCTTAACAGACTGCCGAAAGGTCTCAGGAGGCTGATAGCCCTTAATCTGTAATGGTCGCATCGTGGTCAGCAAAACCTCGACATCGACAGGAACACGCTTGGTAAAACGCTGCCCTTGCACGCTTTCAACCCGCGCCAGAAAACGGGATAACGGCTCGGAATGAGAGACAATAATATTCGCACCGCATGCCAATAACAGGCGCTCGTCGCTGGCACGCAGGCAAGGCTTCATTTCCCGCACGACAATCTTCAGCAATTCACCACGTTGACGGCGCAGGCTATGCACCTGTTTGGCAAGCGTATCCACCTGGGTGGTCAGGTTGAGTGCAAAAACGAGGGTGGCCGCATGCGTCAGCATACCGGTTTGTACCAACATGGCGTTGTCGTCCATCAACTGCCAGTTTTCTGACAACGCAGGCGCGCCTTCCAGCACGCTCTTTTCCATCAGAAAGAGTCCATCGTCATCCAGTGATGGCGTGAGGACTGCCTCCTCTTCCGCCAGCATTTGCCATCCGTCATTGCCGGATTGCAGCATTTGTACCTTATTCGCCCGCACGCCCCTTTCCGTTGCCCACCATGACACCAGATACTGGGCGCGATCCTGTTGCCATTGCAAGCTGGCCAAACCATAGAGCCCACGATGTTGAGAAATCAGCATATTCCTCAAACGGGTGACACCACTGCTGTGACTGATAACCACCAGCGTACACTGGCGCTGACGCAGCCATATTGCCGTGTCATCAACCCACCGCTGTAGCCTTTCGGCCGAAATATCCCGCCACAGACTGGCGGGTGCATACAGCACTAATAAACGATATTTGGGGCGTAACGAACGCATTAAATCATCGGTTAAATTCAGTAGCGCGGCCTTATTTTCCGGCAAGGTGTAACAAGGTGAGAGCTTTGTTTCTGTGGCAAATAATGACGTCAGAAGAGGGTCAGACCGTTCTCCACAGCCTATTAACGCCCGTTTCGCGTCATGAGTTTGGCTGTGCATGACTTGCTGGCAAAATAATGCAGCATCAACCTGTCGGTCAATATTCACCCAATAAAAACCGGCCAGTTGGAGCGTAGTCAACTCATCCCAAAGGTCACGAATACCTAATGAAAAGTTCTGCTTCATAGACTGATTTGTTTTCCGTTAATGGCGGCATTCCACCTTAAATGTACAGTCAAAATAAACTCTAGCAGTACCCTGTGGGATCACAACTACTCGCTATTAATTATTCCTATACTTTGACAAATTACCCTATTACTATTTTCTACTACTGCACATTGCAATCGCGAATTCATTGCTATAGTTAATTAAACCCGCCCGACAACATTATAAAAGCCAGCAGAAGTGCAAACACTCACTCTGCCATGACTGTCCGTTGTTGGTGCAGTAAAAGAACGACTACATCTGACATTCAGATGTTTCCCCTTATCGTCAATGATAACGGATGGCCTATTTCAGGGGCATGGGATGAATAACGAACCGATTCGCAGAACTATCAATACACACGCCAATTTAACCGAAAATGCCAGAACCGATGACGATCTTCAGGTTCTCAGTCAGGCATTTTCTTTACCTGAAATAAACTATATCGACATCGCCTGTCAGGCACGCTTGAGCCAAATGATGGCTCGCTGGCCGCTGCTGGATGAATTAAAAGAACCGACTGGGAGCAACTGACGATGCCCGTTATTGCATTGCAGGGGATCCGTGGAGGCGTAGGCACGACATCGCTAGCGGCTGCTCTCGGATGGGCCTTCCAACAACTGGGCGAATCCGCACTGGTGATTGATTTCTCGCCGGACAATCTGTTACGCATCAACTTTAATATGCCGTTTGAGCAGCGTCGCGGCTGGGCGCGTGCGGAAGCCGACGGTGCCCTCTGGCAAACCGGCGCCATGCACTATCTCCCCGGTCTGGATTTTCTGCCATTTGGTCGTCTGAACGAGCAGGAAGTGGCGACGCTGCAACAGCATTACCAACAGCACCCCGAGATTTGGCAAAATAATCTGGCGCAACTCAGCGCAGCAGGTCGCCATCGCTGGATATTGATCGATGTACCAGCAGACAACAGCCCGCTCACGCAGCAAGCCTTGGCCACCGCAAACACCGTTTTTCAGGTGATTGTGGCGGATGCCAACTGCCATTCACGGCTCCATCAACAAGTGCTGCCGCGTCAGTGCCATTTTCTGGTTAATCAATTCTCTACCCTCAGTATACTTCAGCAGGATTTGCACCAGCTCTGGCTGCACACACTTTCACACTTGCTGCCGCTGGTGGTACACCGTGATGAAGCCTTGGCAGAATCGCTGATGTTAAAACAGCCGCTGGGTGAATGTCGTCCCGATAGTGTGGCAGCGGAAGAGATCATGACGCTGGCAAACTGGTGCCTGATTCACGTTAAGGAACACGGCGTATGAGTGGCATCCTGCACGTATTCCTCATTCCGCCTGCCAGACAGGCAATACAGCAGCGCTATCGCGGCTATCGTCAGCAAGGCGCTTCCGCCTTTGCCGCCTTTTTCGCCACGCTGTTTGTCATACTCGGCTGGATCGTCCTGCGGCTGGAGTCTGACGGTTGGCAGCAGATTCGCGCACAACGAACCTATTGGTTTCCACACATCTCGCCGCAACGCCCGCGTCCTGCCGATCTTCTTCGCTATCTGACACAGGGTATTTGGCTGCTGACTATCAAGAACGGCCCGTTGCCCCCATCACGTCGCGATTATTTCTCGGCGCTCCCGCGCTGGCGGCAACGTTATATGAACGCGCAACAAAGGCTGTTTACCCGCTTTAACCACGCCAATGCTGACGATCGTGAAGACGGTGAGTCTGATTCTCCTACGACCAACCGGGTACAAACACTGGTGACGGTGACGCTAAGCCTGCTGTGTGCAGCGCTGGCGTTTTTGTGCATCACCCAACCATTTGATTTACTGTCACAGTTTATTTTCATGACGCTGCTGTGGGGCATCGCCATGCTCGTGCGTAATATGCCGGGACGTATGCCGACGCTCATGATGATCGCTCTGTCCTTCACCGTCTCCTGCCGTTACCTGTGGTGGCGTTACACCGAAACGCTGAACTGGGATGATCCCCTCAGCCTGACGTGCGGCTTGTTACTGCTGGCGGCGGAAACCTATGCCTGGGTCGTATTGGTTCTGGGCTATTTCCAGACGA
This sequence comes from Pectobacterium fontis, assembly GCF_000803215.1. Taxonomy (GTDB): domain Bacteria; phylum Pseudomonadota; class Gammaproteobacteria; order Enterobacterales; family Enterobacteriaceae; genus Pectobacterium; species Pectobacterium fontis. The sequence continues at coordinate 109,389 of NZ_JSXC01000033.1, read as the reverse complement.
TCTGGCCGCTGAATCGCCACCCCGTATCGCTGCCGGAAGACAGTAAAACGTGGCCAACCGTCGATTTAATGATCCCGACCTACAACGAACCGTTGAGCGTCGTGAAGCCGACGGTGTATGCCGCATTGGGTATCGACTGGCCGAAAGACAAACTCAAAATCTATATTCTGGATGACGGCGGTCGCGCCGAATTTAAGGCCTTCGCAGAGGAGGTTGGCGTCCATTACGTTGCCCGCGTTACGCATGAACATGCCAAAGCGGGCAACATCAATAACGCCCTGAAGCAGGCGCAAGGTGAATTCGTCGCCATTTTCGACTGTGACCACGTTCCCACCCGCTCGTTTCTGCAATTAACCATGGGCTGGTTCTTCAAAGACAAAAATCTGGCGATGTTACAAACGCCACACCATTTCTTCTCGCCCGACCCGTTCGAACGCAATCTAGGGCGGTTCCGCCGAACGCCCAATGAAGGCACGCTGTTCTACGGTTTGGTGCAGGACGGCAACGACATGTGGAACGCCACGTTCTTCTGCGGTTCCTGCGCCATCCTGCGGCGTAAACCACTGGATGAGATTGGCGGTATAGCGATCGAAACGGTAACAGAAGATGCCCACACCTCATTACGCCTGCATCGCCGTGGATACAGCTCTGCGTATATCCGCATTCCACAAGCGGCGGGATTGGCGACCGAGAGCCTGTCGGCCCATATCGGTCAGCGCATCCGCTGGGCGCGCGGCATGGTGCAAATCTTCCGCTTGGATAACCCGCTGCTCGGTAAAGGGCTTAAGCTGGGGCAGCGGCTGTGTTATGCCAACGCCATGATGCACTTTCTATCCGGTATTCCCCGGCTGATCTTCCTGACCGCGCCGCTGGCGTTTCTGCTGCTGCACGCCTATATCATCTTCGCTCCGGCGCTGGCGATCGCACTTTACGTGCTACCGCACATGGTGCATGCCAGCCTGACCAACTCACGCGTTCAGGGGCGCTACCGCCATTCGTTCTGGAGTGAGATCTACGAAACCGTGCTGGCGTGGTACATCGCTCGCCCCACCACCGTCGCGCTGTTTAACCCCCACAAAGGGAAATTCAACGTCACGGCCAAAGGCGGGCTGGTTGAAGAACAGCATGTTGACTGGGTGATTACGCGGCCTTATCTGGTGCTGGTGCTGCTGAATATCGCAGGAGTGGTCTATGGCATCTGGCGTCTGATTGACGGCCCGTCGGAAGAGATCATGACGGTGCTGATCAGCCTGCTTTGGGTCGCGTATAACATGACGATTTTAGGCGGTGCCGTCGCGGTGGCGGTCGAGGCCAAACAGGTGCGACAGGCACATCGGGTGGAGATGTCAATGTCAGCCTCGCTTCTGCGCTCCGATGGTCATCTTTTTCCCTGTGTTCTGCGCGACTACTCTGATGGCGGCGTCGGTGTTGAAGCCCGTGAGTCGGGCATTCTTCAGGTCGGGGACAGCATCTCGCTACTATTAAAACGCGGTCAGCAGGAGTACGCCTTCCCGTTCAGCGTCACCCGCGCATTCGACAACAAGATTGGCCTGCGTATGACCAACCTGACCATCCGCCAGCACATTGATTTCATTCAGTGTACCTTTGCCCGCGCCGATACCTGGGCGCTCTGGCAAGACAGTTTCCCGCAGGATAAACCCGTCGACAGTCTGGTCGATGTACTGACCCTCGGCTTTCGCGGCTACCTGCGTCTGGCGGATTACGCGCCTCCCGTCATACGCAATATTATCCTGATCTTCCTCAACATTGTGGTGTGGGTCGTGTCATTCATCCCACGCTATGTGGGGAGACGCGCCACAACCACGCTGCCGGACAAGGCCATGCAGGAAGGTAAGTCGCCGTTTGCTCATGAAAAGCCATTGACACAAGAGCGCCTGTTTACAGAAAAGACGGTGGCTTGATTGCCATTTACAGGCCGTGACCCACGGTCTTTTTCCGACCAAGAAAAAGCCCCTTAACATTGATGATGACACGATGACGAAAAAAATAATCTTGTTCACCGCATTGGCTTTAGGCGTCAGCTCATTATCTCAGGCTGTCACCGCGCCGTACGCCCAACCCGCAGCCGAGGGGAATGCCAATCCTGCCACGACAACGCCTGCGGTAGCCATACCCGCGATCCCTCTGGTGCAGTCGCCGACCAACGCCGCCGTGCGTAACGTGGTCATGCCGTTTGCGCAAATCGCGCCCGCTCCGGGTACTTTTGCGCTACGCGGCATCAATCCCGACGGGCAGATTGAATTCGGCGTGCGTAGCGATGAAGTGGTGACGCAGGCTTCCCTCGATCTCGAATTTACCCCGTCGCCCGCGCTGATCCCCACCGAATCTCATATCAAGGTTTACCTGAACAATGAGTTGATGGGCGTCACCGCGATTGGCAAAGAGCAGATGGGGAAATCCAACCGCGTGCGGATTCCTATCGATCCACGCTACATCACAGACTTCAACCGCCTGCAACTGGTGTTCGTCGGTCATTACCAAAACATCTGTGAAAACCCGGCCAGCACCAGTCTGTGGCTGGATGTCAGCAAAGCCAGCACACTTAATCTGCAATTCCAGAAGCTGGCGCTGAAGGATGATCTGTCGCCGTTCCCTGCGCCGTTTTTTGACAGTCGCGATACCCGCCCGCTGACGCTGCCCATCGTCTTTGCTGGCCAGCCGGATCTGGTGCAACAACGTGCCGCCGCTATGCTCGCGTCCTGGTTTGGCAGCAAAGCGCAATGGCGCGGGCAGTCCTTCCCTGCTTTCTTCAACCAGTTGCCAGATCGCCACGGCATTGTGTTCGCTACCAACGATAAGCGACCAGACTTCCTGCGCGATACCCCTGCGGTGAACGGGCCGACGGTGTCCATCATCAGCCATCCCGACGATCCTCACGTTAAGCTGCTGCTGGTTCAGGGCCGTGATGACAATGAACTCCTCACCGCCGTACAGGGCATCGCGCAAGGGAACACGCTGTTCCGTGGGCAAAGTGTCACCATCGATAAGGTCGAGCAACTCGCTCCGCGTCAGCCATATGATGCGCCAAACTGGGTACGCACCGATCGTCCGATGACCTTCGCCGAACTTCAGCAATATAACGAACAGTTGCAAACCGACGGCATTGTGCCCCGACCGATTGCACTGACCATGAACCTGCCGCCCGATCTATTCCTGATCCGCAGTCAGGGCATCGATATGCGCCTGAAATATCGCTACACCTCGCCGCAGATTCAGGACGGCTCTCGTCTAAGCATCAACCTGAACAACCAATTCGTACAGGCGTTCTCGCTGGCACCGGAGCAGGATCAGAATTCCCTGTTAATGCGTCTGCCGCTCACTCAGGGGTTATGGGATTCCGACAAGAGCCTGTCTATCCCGGCGCTGAAACTGGGCACCACCAACCAGTTGCGCTTTGATTTCAACTACACCACGCTGCTTGCCAGCGGCACGGCTGACCGTTGTGAAACCTATACACCCATCGTGAATCACGCCGTCATCGACGGCAATTCCACCATTAACTTCTCTGGCTATCGCCACTTCATGGCGATGCCGGACCTGCGTGCGTTTGCGAATGCGGGCTACCCGTTCAGCCGACAGGCTGATCTATCGCAAACGCTGGTGCTGGTGAACAAACAGCCGCAACCTGCGCAGGTCAGCGCGCTGCTGAATGCGATTGGCAACATTGGGGCGCAAACGGGCTATCCCGCTCTGGCGGTACAGCTCAGCGATGACTGGACGCAGATAGATAAGCAAGACAGCGATATTTTGATGATCGGCGCTATCCCGCCTGAACTGCACGACGACGGCAAAATCAACCTGTTAGTCGAGCAAACACAAAGCTGGATCAAGCAGCCAACACGCCAGACCGCTATCCCTGACATGGGCTCGCCCGAATCCGATGCGAAGCCAGACAGCAAAACCACCGTCAGCGGCGCTGGCCCGATGTCGGCGATTATCGGCTTCCAGTCTCCGTATCACGATCAACGCAGCGTTGTTGCACTATTAGCCGATAGCCCACAGGGTTATACGCTACTCAATAACGCACTGATCGACAGCGAAAAAAGAGCCTCGCTGTTTGGTTCTGTTTCCGTCATCCGTGAATCGGGCATCAATAATCTACGGGTCGGCGACATTTATTATGTCGGTCATCTGCCGTGGTGGGAGCGTATCTGGCACGCGCTGGCGCAACACCCCATCTGGCTGGCTGTCATCTCGACCTTAACCGTCATCATTATTGCCTGGCTACTGTGGCGTGGTCTGAAGTTCTTTAGCCGCCGCCGTCTGTCACCGGATGAAAGAGATTAACGCACCATGCAACGTGCATTGCGCTACCTGATCCCTGCGCTGCTGTGGCTATGGACACCTCTGGCCACCGCTGCTGTCTGCGACTGGCCAGCCTGGGAGCAGTACAAACAGCATTACATCAGCGAGGAAGGACGGGTGATTGATACCTCAACACCCAATAAAATCACCACCTCCGAAGGGCAAAGCTACGCCATGTTCTTTGCGCTGATCGCCAACGATAGGGTGATGTTTGATCGATTGCTGCAATGGACGGAAAACAATCTGGCGGCGGGCGATTTACGCGCTAACTTGCCCGCCTGGCTATGGGGAGAAAACCCGGATAAGCAGTGGACGGTGCTGGATCCCAACTCCGCTTCCGATGCCGATCTATGGATTGCGTATAATTTGCTTGAAGCGGGTCGGCTGTGGAAAGAAGTACGTTATCAGACACTGGGCACCACGTTGCTCGCACGTATTGCCAAAGAGGAAGTAGTTAACATTCCGGGGCTGGGCGTCATGCTGCTGCCGGGCAAAGTGGGCTTTGCAGAGAAAGAGAGCTGGCGCCTTAACCCCAGCTACCTCCCTCCACAACTGCTGGCACGCTTTGCGCCGTTGAGTAGGACATGGAAAGAGATGCAACGCACCACGCGGCGCCTGCTGCTGGAAACCGCGCCAAAAGGATTTTCGCCGGATTGGGTCATCTGGCAACAAGGTAAAGGCTGGCAGCCTGATACGAGCAAGCCCAATATTGGCAGCTATGACGCCATTCGCGTCTATTTGTGGGTGGGGATGATGGCCGACAGCAGCAGAGGGAAAACCGACTTGATCAAACAGCTTCAGCCAATGATTCAACAAACGGTTCAACAGGGTTTCCCGCCCGAAAAAACGGACACCGTAACAGGGGCAAGCAGCGGGCAGGGATCGGTAGGGTTTTCCGCCTCACTGCTGCCGATGCTATCCCGTCAGACAGATGCGCTAGCCGTCCAACGACGACGACTCGCCGATAATCCTCCGGGGGACGATGCCTATTTCTCCGCGTCTCTGACGCTTTTTGGTCAGGGGTGGGATGAGAAGCGCTATCGCTTCACGTCACAAGGCCAACTTTTACCGACACGGGGCAGCCAATGCACAACAACACTGTAAACTGGCTGCGCTTTCTCCCGTTATTGCTGGCTGCTGCGCCGCAGGCATACAGCGCAGAAACCGTGTCACCAGAGCAGTTCCTGATGGAACAAGTACGTCTGGGAGAAGCCAGCAACAAAGACGATCTCGTGCGCCAGTCTCTGTATCGACTGGAACTGATTAACCCAGATAATCCCGAGGTTATCGCCGCTAAACTGCGGCTGGCGCTGCGTCAGGGCGATCAGGCACAGGCGCGCCAGCAGTTGGACAAGCTGAAGATCGTCGCGCCCGACTCGGCGCTCTATCGCCGGGCAGAAATCACGCTGGCGCTGACACAGGGAGAAGCGCGTCAGCAATTACAGCAGGCGCGGTTGCTGTCTACCGCCGGGCGCTACGCGGAAGCCAAAGCGCAATACGACGCGCTGTTTCACGGCGAACCCCCCACGCTCGATCTTGCCGTGGAGTATTGGCGTCTGGTTTCTCGCTTACCGCATCAGGAACCGGTGGCGATTAAACAACTGCAAGCATTGGATCAGGTTTACCCTGACAACGTTGCGCTGCGCATGGTGTTATCACGCCTGCTTTTTAGTCAGGATCGCAACGAACAGGCCTACCCCTTGTTAGAGCAGCTTGCTAACGATCCCGCCGGGCGCAGTCAGGCAGGATCGCTATGGCTGGAAATTATTGGCCGGATGCCCGTCACACCACAGAGCGTGGCAGAACTTAACCGCTTTCTGACCGTATTCAAAGACGGTGAACAGGCCGAAACCGCACGCAAAGAGCTTAACCGCCAGCAGGGAATGTTGGTCGATCCCACCTATCAGGCGCGTCTGCGTGGTCTGGCACAGGTTGGAAGCGGCGGCGGCAACACCACCACGCTCAAGGAACTGAATCAAGCGCTGACCGCCACGCCCAACGATCCTGAACTGATCGGTGCCGCGGGTCTGGTTTACCTGCGCGCGGGCGATCGGGCCAAAGCGCTGGTACAGTTCCAGAAAGCCTTGCAGGCGGATACCAATCGCCTGAACAGCGGCAAATGGGAAGAACTCATCCACAGCACGCAATATTGGCTCACGATTACGGAAGGTGACAACGCGCTGAAAGCCAAAAATCTGGCGCTGGCGCGGCAGAAGTATCAGCAGGCGCATCAGATGGATACTACCAACGCCTATGCGCTGATTGGTCTGGGTGACGTCGCCGTGGCCAGCCAAAACGACGCGGCGGCACAATCCTTCTACCAGCAGGCTTTACGTCTCGAACCTGGCAACGAGACGGCTCTGCGCGATCTGGTGGGGACGTATCAACGGCAGTCGCCGGAAAAAGCACTCGCCTATCTCACTAGCCTGCCGCGCAGCCAGCAAAATATCCTGCGGGAAACGCTGGCCGCACTGCAACTGGATACGCTGAAACAGCAGGCGGATCGGTTTGCGGAACAGCAACAGTGGGCGCTGGCGGAGGAAAAATACCGTCAGGCGAACCAGTTGGATCCGAACGATGTGTGGCTGGCCTATCGTTATGCCCAGACGCTGCGTCAACGAGGGCAAACGCAGCAGGCAGACAGCGTGGTGCAACGCGCAACCGCCATCCCCCCCGCCAACGCGGAGAAAAACTACGTTTACTCACTGTATTTATCGTCCACCAATCGCGATGAGCAAGCACTCACTCACATGAATACGCTTCCCAACGCGCAGTGGAGCGACGATATGCGCAATTTATCCCAGCGTCTGACGACGCAAACCACGCTGGCTAAAGCGGAAGCCATACGCGATGCGGGTGACGAATCCGCCGCGATAGCGTTCCTCCGTCAGCAACCGGCTGATATCCGTATCGACTTGCAGTTGGCAGACTGGGCGCTGGCTCGCGGGGAATACGCCACGGCGCTGACGGAATATCAGCGCATCCGTACGCGGGAACCACAGAACCCCGATGCGCAGTTGGGTGAGATTGAGGCGTTTATCGCACAGGGGCAACAAGAAGATGCCCGTCAGCGCCTGAACCAGCTTTCTACTCCGGCGGTTGATACCCTTAACGCGCAGCGGCGCGTCGCTAATGCCTGGCAAGCGGTCGGCGATCCGCAAAAATCGGCGGCGCTTTTCCGTCAGCTAAAAATCGATGTGGAGAAAGCGCCTGCCGACCAGACTACTATCGATCAAACGACAGCGCTGATCTATCGTGATGCCGCTCGCGTTGAACAACAGCAATCCCAACCTGAGCAGGCAAAACAGGACTATCAACAAGCGATGATCGCCAGCGGCATCACGCCCACGCTGCCGCATAGCGACGACGATTACACCCGATTGACGCGTAATAATGTCAGCGACGACTGGCTCAAACGCAGCATTCGTGCTGAGGCCGCCGATCTGTATCGCCAGCAGGATATTACCGTCACCCTCGACCACGATTACGGGAGTTCGAGCGGCACTGGCGGGATTTCCGACCTGAGCGCCAACAACACCATGTTGCAAGTAGAGATGCCGCTGTACGACGGTCGCGCCTTCTTCCGCACCGACACCGTACAAATGAATGCGGGTTCTTTCTCGACGGACGGCAACGGGGCTTATCAGGAAACCTTCGGCACCTGCGCCACGCAGGACTGCTTCAGCGGCAAATCGCAAAATGCAACGGGCACCAGCGTCGCGACAGGCTGGAAGAACGAGCGCTGGTCAGCGGATATCGGCACCACGCCGCTCGGCTTTGATGTGGTTGATGTCGTCGGTGGGGCAAGCTACAGCGGTGACTGGCGACAAATCGGCTGGACCGCAACGGCATCACGACGCCCGATCTCCAGCTCATTGCTGGCATTTAGCGGCACCAAAGATCCAGGAACGGGCATCACCTGGGGCGGCGTACGTGCCACGGGTGTCAGTCTCGGCCTGAGCTACGATCGCGGCGAAGCACACGGCGTGTGGAGTGATTTCAGCGCCCACCAGATTACCGGTAAAAACGTGGCCGATAACAACCGCATCCGCGCAATGGCGGGCTACTACTATAAGCTGATTAACGAAGATAACCGACGCGTCACGGTCGGCCTGAACAGCATGTGGTGGCGCTACCAAAAGGATTTGAGCGGTTACTCGCTCGGTCAGGGCGGTTACTACAGTCCACAGCAATACGTCTCACTGGGCGTGCCGGTGAACTATCGGCAGCGCACGGAAAACTGGTCATGGGAACTCGGCGGATCGCTGTCGTGGTCCCGTTCTTCCACCAACGATCAGCGCCGCTATCCACTGGTCGGCCTGCTTGGTAACACCGCGCTTAGCGACCGGGATACCATCGAAGCAGGCAGCAGCAGTTCTGGATTCGGCTACACGGCACGCGCCATCGTCGAACGCCGCCTCAGCTCACACTGGACGCTGGGGGTCGGTATCGATATTCAGCAGGCGGAAGACTACACGCCAAGCCACGGCCTTATCTACGTACGCTACTCGGCCTCCGGCTGGCAGGGCGATCTCGACAGTCCACCGCAGCCGCTCACGCCATATGCGGATTTTAAATGAGGGGCATCAGGAGAGGTTAAGAGCCTCGCCTTTGCGCCACTGGCGGGGGCTGATGCCAAACCAGCGACGGAATGCGCGGGAAAAGGCGCTCACCTCGGAATAACCGAGCAACAGCGCCATTTCCGAAATCGGCAACTGCTTCTGTTGAAGATAATGCGTCGCCATTTCGCAGCGCAGCTTGTCGACCAACAGTGAAAAGCTGAGACCTTCCTCGCGCAGGCGGCGCTGAAGCGACCAGCTAGACAACCCGACTTTTTCCGCCACCTCATCCAGCGTCGGCTCTTTCTGCATCAACAACAGTTGCACCTGCGTACGCACCTGATCGACGATACTTTGCTGTGGTGACGTCTCGTTCAGGCGGCGAATCGCATCCTGCATCACCAACAGCAGGGTCATATCGCGTTCCGGCATGGTACGCACCAACTGGTGCTTGGGAATCAGCAGGGAATTGTAGGGTTGATCGAAGTAAACCGGCGCATCGAACACCTTACAGTGCTCATGCCACATTTCAGGGCGCGGGTGCTCAAAATGCACCTCGCGCGGTGCCCAATGTTTGCCTAAAACATGGCGAATCAGGTTGAGGAACATGCCGAGCGTCAGTTCAGCATCCTGACGGCGATGCAGAATAGCCCCGTGCCGCACCTGATAATCCAGCCGCCAGCAGTCGCCTTTATCCACCATGCGCGTCAGCGTGTCGTGTTGGTGGCAGGGAAATGCCTTTACCACGTTGTGCAACGCCTGCTCCAGCGTGTCCGAACATAAACCGATATAACCGATCAGGCCTAATGACTGCGGTTTAAACTGCTTGCCGTAGTGTAAACCGAAATTATCAACCCCCGAATTGCGTGCCGCTTCCTCCATCACCCGACAGTAGTTCACCAGCCCCAAACTGAGCGTCGGGCTGGCGAGTTGCTCGGGATCGACGCCGCTAATGCCAAAGATACGATCGGCATCGCCCCCGTTATCATGAATAAAGTCGCCAAGCCCGGTTGCCGCCGCCGCCAACACACCGCGGTTGCAGGAGAACGCCGCGTTCAGCGCCGAAGAGTACGTTACGTTTTCCATTGCCTTTCACCTCGCCGTATCGTTCTGCCCGCCAACGGGTCATGAAACAATCAACAAGTTTCATACCAGCAAGTTTCGTACCATTCCTTAACCACGTAAAATCAATGAATTACCAATATTCGTTTTAACGAGTGGGCCTTACCATCGCGCAGGCTGCCCACCCGTGGTGCACTCAGGCCACGCCAATCGGCAGATCGCTGGTTTCCAGATAGCGATGACACAGGCGCACGCTGTGCTTTGCCCAATCCGCGCCGAGGCTTTGCGCCATCTCCGTTTCGGCGTGCGACCCTACCCATGCAGTAAGCTGAATGCGCCGCTGGATCAGTAGCGTCGGTAACAGCGCCAGTTCTTCGTCACTGAGGTGCGCCACGCGTTCATAGCCGCACAGCCAGTTTTCCACCCACTCTGCCGCACGCGGATGGTGCTCGACAAAGCTAATCGCCGCCGCCAGATCGTGCAGATACCACCCCATGCCGCAATCATCAAAATCAATCACTCGCGTTTCACCACGGTGCAAAAGCAGATTGGTCAGACGCAGATCGGCATGAATCAGCCCATAGCGCTGCGGCGCTTTACCAAATGCCGCCATCTCCCCACCGATGCGCGCAATCGCCTCTTCAACCACCGCGTGCTCTCCCAGAGATAAATTCGGCGCGTCACGCCAGTCCCCCCAGTGGCTCTGCGTACTTACCATCGAGTGATGATCCCAGATAATACGCCGGAAACCGTCGGGCTTTTGCCAGTGGCGGCTGTGCTGATGCAGGCGGGCGGTGATTTCACCCAGTTGCCGGAACGCACGCGGATCGACACGGGTGGTCGGCATCTCGCCGTCAATCCAGTGGAACAACACGGCATAGCGACAGGAGCCGTCAGGCAGACGCAGCGACTGCACGCGCTCCCCAGCCGCATCGCGTAGCGCTTCCGGCACCACAATCCCCGTCTCACGTAGGGCATCCAGCCACTGTAACTCGCTTTCAATCTCCGTTTGCTGATGGTAATGGCTGCGATGTAACCGCAGCGCATAGCGCTTACCCGCCGATGCAACAAGAAACGTAGCATTTTCCGAGCGACACAGCAGTCGCACTTCTGCTTGCTGTATGGACGGATAGCGGCCAAGCGCCCGATGCGCCAGCGCGGTAATCTCTGCGTTACTTAAGGTGTCGTATTGTTTAGCGCTCATGGTTATCACTCCGACGCGAGTCAATGAGCATCCAGCATGGCGTGTACCGTCCAGAGAAACTTGACGCTGCATAACCTCGGCTTGACTCCAGGTGGCACCGGGACCATGAGGCTCGCAAAAGTTGACTTCAGCGCGCAGCATTCAGTACGCCAGCGTCAAGTTTTCCGGCGAAAAGCGTGGGCATTATCGCTACACACGCCAATACGGCCGAAAAACGATGAACAGACTGACGGGGATACGGTGATGAAGAGCAAATTAAAGCCCACGCTGGGCGCCCTGCATTTGTGGGGCATTGCGGTAGGACTGGTAATTTCCGGTGAATATTTTGGCTGGAGCTATGGCTGGGGCGTCGCGGGTACGTTGGGATTTTTGATCACTACCTTATTTATCGCCGCCATGTACACCTGTTTCATTTTTAGCTTTACCGAACTCACCACGGCGATCCCTCATGCGGGCGGCCCTTTTGCCTACAGTCGGCTCGCATTTGGCGATCTGGGCGGGTTGATTGCCGGCATGGCCACGCTGATTGAATTTGTTTTCGCACCGCCCGCTATTTCAATGGCGATTGGCGCCTACCTGAACGTGCAATACCCCGAACTGAACCCCAAATTCGCGGCTGTTGGTGCCTACCTGATCTTCATGACCTTGAACATTCTGGGCGTGAAGCTGGCAGCGATGTTTGAGCTGGTCGTCACCCTGCTGGCGGTGATGGAACTGCTGGTGTTCATGGGCGTGGTTGCGCCGGGCTTCAGCCTGAGTAATTTCGTGGCGCACGGCTGGGCGGGACAGCATGAGTTCTCACCCGCTGCCATTTCCGGCATGTTTGCGGCGATACCGTTCGCCATTTGGTTTTTCCTCGCGATCGAAGGCGCTGCGATGGCGGCGGAAGAGGCTAAAGATCCCAAACGTACCATCCCGCGCGCCTATGTGAGCGGTATTCTGACGCTGGTGGTGCTGGCAATTGGCGTGATGCTGATGGCCGGTGGCGTGGGTGACTGGCGTCAGCTTTCCGATCTCAACGATCCCTTACCGCAGGCGATGAAAATGATCGTCGGCGAAAACTCCAACTGGATGCACATGCTGGTGTGGATTGGCCTGTTCGGCCTGATCGCCAGCTTCCACGGCATTATTCTGGGTTATTCACGTCAGTTTTTCGCGCTGGCGCGCGCAGGCTATCTGCCGCCGGGGCTGGCTAAGCTATCCCGTTTTCACACGCCGCACCGCGCCATTCTGGCTGGCGGCGCAATCGGGATTGCCGCCATTTTTTGCGATGGCATTAACCTACAGGGCATGAGCCTGACGGCAGCCATGATTACCATGGCAGTGTTTGGCGCCATCGTCATGTACATCATGAGCATGCTCAGCCTGTTCCGCCTGCGTCGCAGCGCACCTAATATGGCACGCAGCTATCGCGCTCCCGGCTATCCGCTGGTTCCCGCGTTCGCCCTCATCTGCGCCATCATTTGCCTGATTGCCATGCTCTGGTTCAATCCGATGATCGGCGCAATATTCTGTACCTTTATGCTACTCGGCTACCTCTATTTCCTGACCACCAAAACGCGGCGGGAAACGCTGCTTGAACCGATTATCGCCAATGCCGAATAGCACCAGCACACGCTGAAATCCACCGGATACGCTTATCAATGAAGATTATCGAATATGGTAATACTCGGGTTTTAAACGTTATCTTTCTATTTCAGTGGTTATCTTTCTATTTCAGTGAATGTTTCATCTAAAAATATTTTTAGGTTGGGATGGTGGAACCATTCAGTAAAAGATCAGGAGCCTACCGAAACAGGCTCCTGATATTCTTTCCAATCAATACCCTATCGCTGCGCCGGCAGGGCGGCGAATGTCATTGGCGCCGTACAGGTAACCTTCGCGCACTTTGCCGGAGACTGCCGAGTCATTACCCGAATCCGCTGGCGTGACGCCCGCCGCCCCCGGTAAGCCGACCAGAATCAGCTCCGCTGCGCCCCAAGGCGTCTGTTCCACCATCTTGTAGCCGCGCTGCTTCAGCAGGTTCAGCGTATCGGCAGATAGACCACGCTGTTCGTAATACACCTCATCCGGCAGCCACTGATGGTGGATGCGCGGTGCGTCTACCGCTTCCTGCGGTGCCATGCCGTGGTCGATAATGTTCAGCGCCGTTTGCAGCGTGATGGTGATAATGCGCGAACCGCCGGGCGAACCGAGCACCATGAAGACTTTGCCGTCTTTCGTCACCAGTGACGGGCTCATGGATGAAAGTGGGCGCTTACCGGGGGCGATCGAATTACGCTCCCCTTGCACCAAACCGTATAGGTTCTTCTCGCCCACTTTTACGGTGAAGTCATCCATTTCGTTATTGAGGAAAAAGCCCGTACCCGGCGCAATCACCACCGAGCCAAAACGCCCGTTAACCGTATAAGTCGTGGAAACGGCATTGCCCTGATTATCCACGATGGAGTAGTGCGTCGTTTCTGGTCGCTCGTGCGGGCCAATCCCCGGCTGCACGTTTTCGGACGGCGTCGCGTTCTCCGGTTCGATTTTTTTGCGAATGTCGGCGGCGTAATCCTTACTCAACAGGCGCTCGACGGGATTACTGACAAACGCCGGGTCGCCGAGGTAAGTGTTGCGATCCATATAAGCGTGGCGCATCGCTTCCGTCAGCACATGCACGGTGGCCGCCGAGTTAAAGCCCATCGCTTTAATATCGTAGCCTTCGACAATATTGAGGATTTCACACATGGTGACGCCGCCGGAACTGGGCGGTGGCGAGGAGACGAATTGATAGCCGCGATAGTTACAGGTGATGGGTGCCGTTTCGGTAATGCGGTAATCGGCAAAATCAGCCGCCGTCAGCATGCCACCGCCCTGCTTTGCCGCCTTCTCCACCGCCTGTGGAATTGCCCCTTTGTAGAAGGCATCCGGCCCTTTAGCGGCAATCGCCGCCAGCGTATTCGCCAGATCGGTTTGCACCAGCTTATCGCCGGGTTGCAACGCACTGCCGTCAGGACGCAGGAAAATACGCGCCGCTTCCGGGTCGGCTTTGAAGCGTTTGACGGTGGTATCGAGAATATCGGTGTCTGCTCGCGTCAGTTCAAACCCCTCACGCGCCAGTTTAATCGCCGGTGCCATCACCTGTTCGCGCGTCAATTTGCCGTATTTTTGCAGCGCGGTATCCAGCCCCAGCACCGTTCCCGGTACGCCTGCCGCCAGATAGCCGTACAGGCTGGCGTCTTTTTTCACGCTCCCATCGGCGTTCAGATACATGTTGGCACTGGCTGCCGCAGGTGCCGTTTCACGAAAGTTGATAAAGGTGTCTTTCCCATCGGCCAGGTGCAGCGTCATAAACCCACCACCGCCGATATTGCCACAACAGGGGTTCACCACCGCCTGCGCATAACCCACGGCCACGGCGGCATCAATCGCATTCCCGCCCATTTTCATGATATCGACGCCAATCTGCGACGCCAGATACTGCGAGCTGACTACCATGCCGTTTTTCGCTTCCACCGCGGGAGCCGAAGCGGCCTGCACAGCCCCACTCACCAACAGCGCGGTTACACTCAGTGACAACAGCCATTTTCCCGATGTCGTACTTCCCAATACTGTATTGCTTATTCTCATGAAAACCCCTTTACCCTATTGATTTTACTGACTGCTTTTATCACTACACTTCTGCAAAATCCATTTGCAAAGTCCACGCCAACAAACGGCGGCGGCTGAACAGACTCGCTAACGGCAGTAAAAAACGTAGGAAAGGCATAAGAAACGGTGAGCACATTGGGCCATCCTGGCAACGCTGCACGATCAAGACGCACCGTCAGAAGGCAATGTGACAAAAAACCGCCCCGCAAAAGAAAGGGACAAATAAGAATGCGGGGCGGCGGAGAACTAATCCTGACGAGGATCGCTAATCGGTTGACGAACAAGGAAGATATAGGCCAGAGCACCCAATACCGTCACACAGCCACAGATGATCAGCGCCAGGCGGAAAGAATGCGTAGTGTCCACAATAAAACCCGTCACGATGGGGGCAAACGAGGCACAGATGAAACTGGCAAAGTTTTGGATACTGCCGACCGATGCCGTCATACGTGATGCAACAGCGACATGGATCAGCCCCCAGCACGATGTGCCCGCGAAGTGGATGCAGAACAGCGCCATACTAATCAGTAACACGGCTTCCATTGAGGCTGTCGCCTGTGGAACCACAAAGGTAAACGCCGCAGAACACAACATACCGGCAATAATGCAGATTTTACGGCTCTTGATCGGTGCCATACCCCTTTTCACGAGCCAGTCCGTGACATAGCCGTTTACCAGCATCCCAGCGGCACCAAACAGGAAAGGGATCGCCGCCATCAGACCCGTGCTTTTTAAATCCAGATTATAAGCCGTTTGCAGATAACCGGGCAGCCAGGCTAGATATAACCATGCGGTATAGTTGATGCCGCTAAAACCGAGCATCATGCCCCACATCGTGCGGTTACGGAACAGGCTACGCCATTCAACAAAACTCAGCGGATCGCGGCGAACATTCACGCTGCCTGCGTTCAGGTAAGATTGCTCATCAGCAGTGAGTTCAATCTGCTCACGGTTGCGATACAACATATACCAGCCGATAGCGAGGAAAACGCCGAAGAGGCCGATGGTAATGAACATACCGCGCCAGCCCATGACTAACATCATCGCCGCCAGAATCGGTGGGCTTATCGCAACACCAATGGTTGAAGCCGCATTAAAGAATCCCATCGGGCGGCCACGTTCTTTGATGTTAAACCAGTCGTTGATCACCTTCACGCCGCATGGGTTCATCGGTGCTTCGCCAATCCCCATACCAATACGAACCAGTACGAACTGCGTGAAGCTGTGTACCATGCCAGACAACGCCTGAAACAGTGACCAGAAAAACATGCCAAGACCTAGCATGATGCGCGGGCCTTTACGATCCAACAATGGTCCACAAGGAAGTTGCGCAATCCCATAGGCAAGCGAGAAAACGGAGAGTAATGCACCGATCTCCGTCGCACTTAGTCCCAACTCCTGACGAATCGTTAAATTAGCTACCGACAGAGAACTTCGGTCGAGATAATTAATCACCGCAGCAAAAAATAGCAGAATCATTGCCGTAGTCTGAATACGTTTAATTCGACTACTGCGTTGAATTATTCCTTCTGGCGGTACTGAAGAATGGGTATCGAACGAAGAACGCGGGTCTAGCGTTATATTATTCTTTTCCACGCCTGGCTCCTGAATATTATAATTTTATCTTTACTCAACTCAGGGTTGAGTAAAGTAGTTTTAAACGGAAAGCAATGAAATACGTCATCACCACTCACGAGTTTTTATTAATACAGTCGACTTCTCGTGAGCATAGAAAGAGATATTTCTCAGGCATTTTTATTTTGATAAAACCGTGCTCTTGATAATGATTTATGGTTTTTAATTGGTTTTTAATAATCAGTCTGAACCGTCTGGTTAATTGAGCGAATCATCGATTGTTTAGCTGAATTCAAATGGTTACGCAGCGCCAGTGTGGCATCCAGATCGCTCCGGCAGATCAACGCGCTGAGGATGGTCATGTGCTCGTCAATCGCTATGATGTTCCGCTGTTTGAGATCGCTTTCATCCCACTGGTAGTGGAAATGGAATATTACTGAGATAATTTCAAGAGACTGATCAAAAAAGACATTTTCAGCAGCAGAAAGTAAAAGTGCATGAAAGCTACGGTCGAGCTGCGAGAACATACGAAAGCTGCTGCCAATGCTGTCACGTAACATGCGGTGGCGCTCCAGCAAGGTTTTGGCCTGTAGCCAGCGAGGGTCGTCGTCCGGCAAATTAAGGAAATGTTGCAGAGCATGCGTTTCCAACATTTCCCGTAATTCAAAGAGCTGTTCCGCGTATGCCTGATCGAACTCTTTCATGCTCCACTGCCCGCGTTTTTCGTTCTGAATCAGGTTGTAGCGCCCGAACTTTAGCAGATACTCGCGAACGACTACCGGGCTGACACCCGCGTCACGCGCGAGCTGTAGTTCTGAGAAGACCTCACCGGCACGGAGCTGACGCTGGTTGATCATGGTGAAAAATGCCTGCTCGAAAATGCGGTTCTGCTCATCCATCGGTGCGGTAATGCAGGTGAACCCATCGTTATGGTCGGGTTTTCGGGCCATCACATAATCGCTGCCAACCTGTGTAAGCACACCGCAGTCACGCAGGTGAACCAGAATATGACGCACCGTGGTGCGGCTAATGTTATACATCTCCGCCAGCGCATTTTGCGACGGCAGAGGCGAAGGAATATGGCCACGGGCCATATCATCGATAATCTGATTAATGACATTGTGACGTAAATTTTGTGAACGGCTCATGAGAGATCTCCTTTTTGGCCTACATTAAAAACCGATTTAAAACATTTTTATGAGTTCGCATTCACAATTTACAGCTCCTGTCTCTCATCAATATTTTTTTTCATCAATATCTGAGAAAACAAAAAACAGGAGAGAACAATCATGTCAACGATGAATACATTAACTTGCCAGGAACCGAAAAAACTTGTTTGGGAAAAACGTGAAATACCTATTCCGGGTGAGAATGAAGCATTAATTAAAATTAAGTCTGTGGGTATTTGTGGAACAGATATTCATGCCTGGGGAGGGAACCAACCCTTTTTTAGCTACCCACGCGTATTAGGTCACGAAATATGTGGTGAGGTTGTCGATACAGGAAAAAACGTACTTCAATTTAAAAAAGGCCAGCAGGTTGCCGTCATTCCCTACGTCGCCTGTCAGCAATGTCCCGCTTGCAAGAGCGGCCGCACAAACTGTTGCGAGAAAATTTCAGTCATTGGTGTACATCAGGACGGCGGATTCAGCGAATATCTGGCGGTTCCGGCCACAAACATACTGCTTGCAGAAGGGATCGATCCACAGGCGGCGGCATTAATCGAACCTTACGCCATTAGCGCACATGCCGTTCGCCGGGCGAAAGTGCTACCTGGTGAACAGGTGTTGGTTGTCGGTGCCGGCCCCATTGGCCTCGGCGCAGCAGCCATCGCCAAAGCAGACGGTGCTCACGTAGTGGTTGCGGATACCAGCGCTGCCCGCCGTGAACACGTCATTGCCAACCTGAATCTGTCGGTCGTCGATCCTTCCGCCGAGGATTTTGCAACCCAGCTACGCGCCGAATTTGGCGGTTCATTGGCAGAAAAAGTGATTGATGCCACGGGAAATCAGCATGCTATGAACAACACCATTAACCTGATCCGCCACGGTGGCAGCATCGTGTTTGTCGGTCTGTTTAAGGGCGATTTACAGTTCTCAGACCCTGAATTCCATAAGAAAGAAACTACGATGATGGGCAGTCGTAACGCCACACCGGAAGATTTCGCCAAAGTAGGCCGTCTGATGTCTGAAGGAAAACTCACCGCAGAAATGATGCTGACGCACCGTTACCCCTTTACCACCCTGGCTGACATCTACGAAAAGGATGTCATTAACAACCGTGAGCTAATCAAAGGCGTCATCACATTCTGATGAGGGAATAATCATGAACACATTGAATCGGAAAGACTTTCCCGGCGCATCTTATCCAACAAAAGTGATTCAGTTTGGTGAAGGTAACTTCCTGCGCGCCTTTGTGGACTGGCAGTTAGATGTGCTGAATGAGAAGACCAACCTTCAAGCCGGCGTGACGATTGTGCGCCCCATTAATACCGATTTCCCGCCGTCACTCAATACGCAAGATGGGCTTTACACGACGGTCATTCGGGGGCTTAACGAGCAGGGCGAGGCCGTTAGCGACGCGCGCCTGATCCGCTCAGTCAATAACGAGATTAACCCCTACCAACATTTTGCCGATTATCTGGCATTAGCCCATAACGCCGCCATTCGCTTTGTTTTCTCAAACACCACGGAAGCGGGCATCAGCTACCATGCTGGCGATAGCCTCAACGATACGCCGCCGGTCAGTTTTCCCGCCAAGCTGACACGCTTGTTGTTGGAGCGCTTTACGCATTTTAACGGTGAAAGCGATAAAGGCTGGGTCATCATCCCCTGCGAACTGATCGACTATAACGGCGAGGCGCTCAAAGCTCTGGTTCTGCGTTATGCTCAGGAATGGCAACTCTCACCAGCATTTATCGACTGGATTGAGACGGCCAATACCTTCTGTTCCACGCTCGTGGACAGAATCGTAACGGGATATCCGCGCGAAGAGTCGTCAGCGCTGGAAGAGAAATTAGGCTACCACGATGCCTTTCTGGATACCGCTGAACATTTTTACCTCTTTGTCATTCAAGGCCCCAACTGGCTGGCAGATGAGCTGAAACTTGCAGAATGCCCGCTTAATATCCGCCTTGTTGACGACATCAGGCCATATAAAGAACGTAAAGTGGCGATTCTGAATGGTGCGCACACCGCCCTGGTTCCGGTTGCCTGGCTCTGCGGGCTGGATACGGTAGGTGAAGCCATGCAGGACGCGGATATACGTCGCTTTGTAGAAAATACGCTACATCAAGAGATCATCCCGGTGCTGGATTTACCGGCGAATGAGTTGCGTGAATTTGCCGATGCCGTCACTGGGCGTTTTCAGAACCCCTACATTCGCCATCAGTTGCTCTCCATCGCGCTTAATGGCATGACTAAATTCCGCACACGTATTCTGCCGCAGTTGCTGGCAGGCCACCGCAACGGGCGTTTTCCCACACGGTTGACGTTTGCTCTGGCCGCACTGATTGCCTTCTATCGCGGAGAAAGAACGGGCGAAACCTATCCTTTGCAGGACAATGAGCAGTGGCTCACTCGCTACCGCCAATTGTGGCCACGCGTGGGGATCGATCTAACCGTGCATGAATTGGTCAACGAGGTACTCGCAGATAGCGCGCACTGGGGGGAAGATCTCTCTCAGCGGTCAGGTTTAGTGGATCAGGTGGCGGCCGATCTGAACGATGTCTTGGCGCAAGGGATGCGTCAGACGCTGAAAGCACGAGGATAATAACGATCAACAGCGCCGATTGGCGCTGTTTTCCCTTGCCAGATCATACACACTCACATCCACTACAACTGCCGTGCGGGCCGCCACGAACGCAGTCGCGCACCAAACACATTCACCAGCAGGCCAACCATAATCAGCACCGCACCCAGAATCTGTAACAACGAAAGAGATTCCCCCAGAAAAACAGCGGCGCTGACCAGCCCCACCACCGGCACCAGCAGCGACAAGGGAGCCACACGCCAGGTTTCATAACGCGCCAGCAGGCTTCCCCAAATGCCATAACCAATGATGGTTGCCGCAAACGCCAGATACATCAGAGATAAAATCGTCGGCAGTTGGATAGTCGTTAAACTGTGCACAATCGCGTCTTTGCCCTCAAACAGCCAGGCACTGAGGAAAAACGGCACGACAGGCACCAACGCGCCCCACACCACCAGTGACATGATGCGTACATCGCTGTTTTTGCTCATGATAATTTTATTGGTGATGTTACCCAGCGCCCATGACAGCGCCGCCGCCAGCGTCAGCAACAGCGTAGTGGTGGTCATCCCAGATGACAGTTGCAGCACCGTGCGCCCTTCCGCCAATACCACCATCCCTATCGCCGCCACCAGAATCCCGACAACGTGATTCCAACGTAGTTTTTCCGATAGCAAAACCGCCCCCGCCAGCAGCGTGAAGAAGGCCTGAGCCTGTAACACCAGCGACGCAATACCCGCAGGCATACCCAGTTTGATGGCGAGAAACAGGAAACCAAACTGGAAAAAGCTGATCGTCATACCATACGCAAGCAGCCATTTAAGAGGAATACGTGGGAAAGGAACAAAGAAAATAGCCGGGAGTGCCACCAGTGAAAAACGCAGTCCAGCCAGTAAAAAAGGAGGCATGTCGTTCAGCCCGACTTTAATCACGACAAAATTCCCCCCCCATAACACCACAACACATAGCGCCAGTAGCGCATCTTTCAACGACATCCTCATCCCCTGATCACATTCGTAACAAATACCTTCCCCACGTTACGCGTAAAATGAAGAAACGGATAAGAAAAGATAATTATGGCGTGACGTGACAATGCCGAAGCGTGACCATGAGGAACGATGACCGACCACCGTCATGCAGTGGTCGGCATATGTGACGATTACTCGATGGCGATCGGCTTTTCCGTCAGCGTGGTTTTGTTGTCACCCTGAATGGCTTTCACTTTCTGTTCTGTTTTCTGTACCGCGTCAGCATTGCTCAACAGGCTATACGTCAACTCAAACGTCGTGCTCTGACCAGGCTGTAGCTTTTTGACCCGCCCTTGTTCACGCTCTATCGTCACCGGATAGGCGTAGTTAGTACCGGGTTCGATCCCCGTAACGTAGCCCTGTTTTGCCGTATCGGTATTTTTCCACAGCGTCAGCAGCGGCAGTTGATGAGTATCAAAGGCAATCGACACACCTTTCTCTCCCGCCTTGTTCACCAGCGCCGCCAGCGTTTTTCCCTGCGCATCCGTATACGGCGTAATGTTAAACACCATTTCATCAAAGTCTTTGGTCGGCCCTTTATAGGTTTGCCAGGTTTCCAGCCCCGCTTTCGCATGGTCATTGAACGGCGAAATCTCTTTTACCGGCGCGATGAAACGCGCGCCCTCTTCCAAAATCGGCGTGCCGAAATTGCTGTGGTAGATAATCTGATAATCGCGCGGGTAATCGGCTTTGTTGGTCAGCACATCGTGCACGGTAAACGATTCGCTGCCGGGGACGTAACGCAGTTCAGTCCAGGTTTCCAGATTCGACTTCTTGAAGCTGTTTTCTTTCAGCAGCCCCCGCACCGTAATGGTATGCGGCGCGCTATCGCTGACTTCTACTACCACTTTTGAGGCTGGCGTGTTACCCGCCCGGCCATGCAGGGTATAGATCATGCCATCACTGACCACCGGGTGCCCTGTCCATTCGAACCCACAGCGCACCATCATTTCGTTGAAACCTTCCAGCCAGCCAAGTCCGTTACGGCTTTCCAGATTAATGGTATTCGGATTGACCACCTCATCAACCGGCGAATCCCAACCCAAACGGATGTTTTTGCCTGTGACATGCAGTAAATTCATCCCTCGCGTCGGGCTGAGGGCGATCTTCAGGCCGTCCTGACTGGTAATCGTAATCACTTTACTGCCTTCCTGACGCCCACCGTGCAGGACTTTTTGCTCAATGCTGAAGTGCTGATTTTTGATCTTCAGAGCATCACTGCCAATTTGCCAATTTCCCTTTTCTACACTGCTTTCAGCATCTGTCAGCACAAACGTCTGCGCCGATAACTGCCATGAGCTAAGCGCCAGTGTAGTGCCTAGTGCCAGTAATTTTTTCATGTTAACCATCCCTCTTGGCTGAATTGTTTTAGCTAATGCGAGCTAAAGACTACAAATCAGCGGATGGTCAGAATGTGATAACTATCACCAGATGGAAAAATTCGGCATTGTTGCGCTATTTATCTGATTAATGTCACTTATTATGTATAAATGAATACAATATTTTCATCATTATTGAGATATTGATCGGTAAAAGCTGACATCGTTTCAGCAAATTAAATCATGCTGTCTCACTCCCCTTTTCCCGCCAACAGCCCAATCAGTCATTCATGCTTAATTTAAAAAATATGATGGAATAAAAAATCGCAAGACTGTTTTTTGACCACATTGCACCCTATCAGCGCAAGCGTTATGGTTGCCGTTAACCTGTGTACGACTACTGATAAATAAACGATGAACTTTTCTCTTTTCGGCAAAAAATTTACGCGCCACGCGGGCATCACTCAATTAATGGACGATCTGAATGAAGGACTGCGTACGCCGGGCGCCATCATGCTGGGAGGCGGTAATCCGGCGCACATTCCAGAGATGGATAGCTACTTCCAGCAGTTGTGCCAGGAGATGCTGGAACAAGGGAAATTAACGGAAGCGCTATGCAACTACGACGGCCCGCAAGGCAAGGATACGCTGCTCAACGCGTTGGCCGACCTCCTGCGTAATGAATTAGGCTGGCAGATTGAGCCACAGAATATTGCGCTGACAAATGGCAGTCAGAGTGCGTTTTTCTACTTATTTAACCTGTTTGGCGGGCGTCACAACGATGGCAGCCTGAAAAAGGTACTGTTTCCGCTGGCACCGGAATACATCGGCTATGCGGATTCCGGGCTGGACGACAACATGTTTGTCTCCGTTCGTCCCCAGATCGAACGGTTACCCGAAGGGCAATTTAAATATCACGTCGATTTCGAGCACCTGTCGATAACCGATGATATCGGGCTGATTTGCGTCTCTCGTCCGACCAATCCGACCGGTAACGTGCTAACCGACGACGAACTGATGCGTCTGGATAGGCTGGCGCAGCAGCACAACATTCCTCTGCTGATTGACAATGCCTATGGTGTGCCGTTCCCCGGCATCATCTTCAGCGATGCGACGCCGCTGTGGAACCCGAACATCATCCTGTGTATGAGCCTGTCGAAATTGGGGCTGCCCGGCTCACGCTGTGGCATCGTGATTGCGGATGAAAAAGTGATTTCGGCAATCGGTAACATGAACGGCATCATTAGCCTGTCTCCGGGGGCAATCGGCCCGGCACTGGCACATGAGATGATTCAGCGCGGCGACCTTTTGCGTTTATCTAACGACGTCGTTCGACCGTTCTATCAGCAGCGCGTAACAGAAACCATCACGATCATTCGCCGTTATCTGTCACCGGAACAGTGTCTGATTCATAAACCGGAAGGCGCGATCTTCCTGTGGCTGTGGTTCAAAGATTTGCCTATCACCACAGAATTGCTGTACCAGCGTCTGAAAAAGCGTGGTGTCCTGATGGTGCCGGGTCATTATTTCTTCCCCGGCATGGAGCAGGAATGGCCGCACGCTCACCAGTGCATGCGCATGAATTATGTGCCGGAACCAGAGAAAATCGAACGCGGTATCGCGATTCTGGCGGAAGAAGTTGAAAAGGCGATGCAGGAACGCAATCAATAAGCCCCAGCGCACCTGCTGACACTGTTCAACCGATACCGTGGTCTTGACGAACCCGGCATAACGCCAGGTTCGTCACTGACCGAATATCAGAAGGTTTCC
Organism: Pectobacterium fontis; assembly: GCF_000803215.1. GTDB lineage: Bacteria > Pseudomonadota > Gammaproteobacteria > Enterobacterales > Enterobacteriaceae > Pectobacterium > Pectobacterium fontis. Next base: position 85,163 of record NZ_JSXC01000033.1, on the reverse strand, counting down.
CAGTTATCATTATCTGCGGCTTTTGGCGCAGGCGTGCTTGATGACAGTAGACGAGCGGCAGGACGTTCTTGCTGTATTGCCGGATGCGATGCTGCCGCGCTCCCCACTTTAAAGACCGCCACCACTTCGGCAAGACGACGGGCCTGATCGCTCAATGACGTCGATGCCGCAGTAGATCCTTCCACCAGTACCGCATTTTGCTGGGTCATCTGATCCAGATTATTAACCGCCTGATTGATTTGACCAATCCCATCACGCTGTTCGCTTGTAGAAATCGTTATCTCGCCGATCAGTTCAGACACGCGATTTACGCTCTCGACGATCTCGTCCATCGCCTGTCCTGCCTGCGATACCTGTTCCGACCCCGCCTCAACGCTGCTGACGGACGTCCCGATCAGCGTTTTGATCTCTTTGGCAGCTTCAGCGCTGCGTTGCGCCAGATTGCGTACTTCACCGGCAACCACTGCAAAGCCCCTTCCCTGTTCTCCCGCGCGCGCCGCTTCCACCGCAGCATTCAGAGCGAGAATATTGGTCTGGAACGCAATAGAATCAATCACGTTGGTGATATCAGTAATTTTTCGCGAGCTGGTAGTGATGTTTTCCATACTTTTCACTACGCGCTCAACGACATCGCCGCCCTGCTTGGCCGCCTGCGCGGCGACGGAAGCAAGCTGGTTGGCCTGCCGTGCCGTGTCGGCTGACTGACCGACCATCGTAGTGATCTGTTCCATGCTGGCGGCGGTCTCTTCCAGATTCGCCGCCGTTTGCTCGGTGCGCGACGCAAGCTCCGTGCTACCATTGGCTATCTCACCGGATTGCAGTTGGATTTCGTGAATCGTATCGCGCACCTGCGAGACAAGCTGACTCAATGACCCATTCATCGTCACAACGGAGCGAATTAACTCGCCCAGTTCGTCGTTTCGCTGCGTCGTCATGGTGCCGGTCAGATCGCCGGAAGCGACTCGGCTGGCAAATTGCGCCACGGATGACAGCGTTCTGATAATTTGCCGCCGCAGCAGTTCAATAATGAGTAATATCAGCACGGCAATCGCGCTTCCCAGTATCAGGGAGGTGACCATCGAGCGCGTCATATCGTCGTTCAGCACGCCACGCATGGCCGTGACCGACTGCCGTTGAATCTCCTCAAAATGCTCGACCGATTCGATCAATCCTCTGGCGGCAGGTTCGAACTCTTGCGTGAAAATCTGTTGAGATTGCTCAAATAGCCCCTGCTGTTTCAGATGACGGATCTTTTCCGTCGAACTTATCGCTTTCTCGGTGTGAAATTGGAGCTGCTTGAGCGTAGTGCGTTCGTCATTATTCAGCGGCATCGCTTCAATGGCCTTCAGCTCTTTCACGAAGGCCTCCTGCGTCGCGAGGATATCCGGGCTTAACAGCCCTTCAAGCGATAAATCGCGGCTGGCGGTAACAGCACGAATACGGGCAACGTTAGTATGGATGTAACCTGTCATACGAATAGCTCTTCCTGAGCGTTCATTACTAAGAAAAATAACCTCTTCAGACTGCGCCCGCATTTTTTTTGCGCTATATGTTGTCCAACTAATCAGAGCAATAAAAGCCACAATAAAAAAAAGACCGACTAAAAGAAGCTGTTTTGATAAAGAAAGATTACGCATGGAAGAAACCTGTATTATGTCAGTAAAGACAATATCGGCCTGGCAGATCGCTTCTTGAGTACATTCACTTCACAAACAACCATTTATTTTAGATAACGTTATACCTAGAAGTCTCACGTCTCATGGTGCGAAGACAGTGCAGCCTTCATATTATGCAACGCTATTTAACAGGTTAATTAAGAATGAAAATCCTTCCATAAAGAAACTATGTAGTTCAATTGAATTGATAAGAATAAAAAAAAATAATCTCTATATAAAATAGAGCATTAGTTTTTTATAAAAAAAAAATGGTTATCCACATTAATATGATGATGAAAATAGACGCAGTTTTTCTCGGGAAATGAATTCTCAGGGAATGAAAAGGTAAATGACCGCCAGTTTTGAGTACCTGACCGACCGGGTGGCAGAGAGCGGCCCTGTCGGTACTGAGCCACGGTCAATACCGAAGAACAATCCCCTCATTGATGGCATCCTCCTCCTTTACCTTTATAAAATCGGAACATCCTGATTATGCTACGCCGTTTTCTATTCGAAAATTCAAGCACTATTCCCTCACCTTAGAACACTATTGACGAATGAGGCAACGTGGCAATTTCTCTCTATTACACTGCTCGACGCAAAAGATCCCTGAGCCCACAAGAGATATCTGCCGTGAAGGAGATCGTCCAACACTACTCCGTTAATGAACAAATTGAGCAATATCTGGCGACTGGTGAAGGCCCGAATTGGGAATCCTTTGATTTCACACTGAACGTGAAAATCGGTAACCTTTTCCGCAAGGGAATTGTGCTGTCCGGTTCAACCAAACTCCCTGACAACGGTGAAGAGGCCACTTGGGTTGGTGTACAGCACTGGTGCCAATGTTTATCCGAAATACGCGGTGTTCTGACACACTGTGAATGGCACGTATCGGTCGACGATCATGTTATTCCGTGGAGTCATGAGGTGAATGCCTATGATCCTGCACGTTAGAAACGTTGGCCTTTGGCGCTAACCGACGCCCCCACAGGCGTGGTGTGGACACGCCCAGGGGCAAACCATTGGATTTAGCGCAAACGGCTTACTCTGCTTGCTTATTCTGCGAGTCTGGCGTTTCCGTGTTGCTCTCCGCTGGTTGGCTCACCACCACATCGGCACCTTCAGCGTTTACCGTACTGGCGTAGAGGCGGCCTTCCTCGATAAAATCTTCATCGATGCTTTCAATATTCTCCTGATTGTCACGCCCCGAGAGGATGTTCCAGCAGGCGATAAACAGTGCGGCAATCAACGGACCAATCACAAAACCGTTGATACCGTAGATTTCCATGCCGCCCAGCGTAGCGATCAGAATCAGGTAGTCCGGCATTTTGGTGTCTTTTCCCACCAGCAACGGACGCAAAATGTTGTCCACCAGCCCAATCACCAACACGAAGAACGCGACGATGAAGATCGCCTGCCAGAGCATATCCGTTGCAAAGAGGTAGATCGCAGCAGGCACCCAGATAATCGCCGACCCCACCGCGGGGATCAACGACAGGAACGCCATCAGCGAGCCCCACAACAGGCTGCCTTCTATTCCTGCGATAGAAAACGCAATGCCGCCCAACGTCCCTTGCACTATCGCCACCACGGCGGTGCCTTTCACCGTCGCCCGGGATACGGCGGCAAACTTCACCAGCAGGTGGTGCTTAACATGGGTGGACAGCGGCAGCGACTCCAGAATCAGGTTCACCAGATAGGAACCGTCTTTCAGGAGGAAAAAGAGCAGGTAGAGCATCACCCCGAAGCCAACAAAGAAGGTGAACGTCCCCTTACCAATCAGCAGCACGCTTCCTGCCAGATATTGCCCGCCTTTCAGCGCGACCTGAGACAGCTCTTGCTGTATTTTAGCGGCATTATCAAGATTGTGTTCCGCCAGAAAATGCCGCGCCCATCTAGGCAGATGCTGGAGTATCTCCGCCAGTACGACAGGGAAACGCGTATTGCTATCCTGTAGTCGGGTATACACCTCGTTAATTTCAACCACCAGCGAGGAAACAATCACCCCCAATGGAATGAAGACGATCAGGAAGATGATGAGCACCGTCAGCAGCGAGGCAAGACCGTTGCGGTCGTTTAATTTTTGCCGAATTTTGCTTTTCAGCGGATGGAAGATGACGGCCAACACCGCCGCCCACAGGATGGCGGAGTAATACGGTGCCAGTATGTCAAAAAACGCCAGCGTAACGACAAATAAGATAAGGATGAAGAATCCTTTCGTAAGCCCTTTAATATTCACAACGATTTCCCCTTCGTTCAATCTGCTCTCGAAATATAGAACGAAGTGGGGCGTTTGCAATATTGGAAAACGCCCTCGCCCGCTGAAAAACCATCACATGGCGAGAAACACTCACCGCGTGATGCGTTTTACAGCCCATCTAATCGCCGTTGGGTCGCTTGCACCAGCGAGTCGGCAGTGATATCGGCGATGGATTTAGCACCCGTGAGCGTCATCGCCACACGCATCTCTTTCTCGATCAGGTTCAACAGGTTAACCACACCCGCTTCGCCCGCTGCCGCCAGCGCGTAGACAAACGCGCGTCCGAGCATGACGCTATCCGCTCCCAGCGCAATCATGCGCACCACGTCCAGTCCGGTACGAATACCGGAATCCGCCAGAATGGTGATATCACCTTTCACCGCATCGGCGATGGCGGGCAGTGCATGTGCCGTCGACAGCACGCCATCCAGTTGGCGGCCACCGTGATTGGAGACGACGATGCCGTCTGCACCAAACTTTACCGCTTCTTTGGCATCTTCCGGGTCGAGAATGCCTTTGATGATCATCGGCCCTTTCCACATCTCGCGGATCCATGCCAAATCCTGCCACGAAATAGAGGGATCGAAATTTGCCGCCAGCCAGCCGATGTAGTCTTCCAACGTCGTCGGCGTGCCGCGATAGGCAGACACGTTACCCAAATCGTGCGGCTTACCGTTCAGGCCGACGTCCCACGCCCACTGCGGATGCACTATCGCCTGCAAAATACGGCGCGCCGCCGCATTCGGCCCGCTCATGCCGGAATGCGCATCACGGTAGCGTGCACCCGGCGTCGGCATGTCCACGGTGAACACCAGCGTCTTGACCCCAGCGGCCTGCGCCCGCTCCAGCGCATTGCGCATAAAACCACGATCTTTTAACACATAGAGCTGGAACCACATCGGGCGGTTGATCGCGGGCGCAACTTCCTCAATCGGGCAAACGGAAACGGTAGACAACGTAAACGGTATACCTTTCTGTTCCGCCGCACGCGCGGCCTGCACTTCGCCGCGGCGGGCATACATACCGGTCAGGCCAACGGGGGCCAGCACCACTGGCATCGCCAGTTTTTCGCCGAACAAGTGGGTTTCGAGACTCAGGTCAGACATATTTTTCAGGATACGCTGGCGCAGCGCGATATCCGCCAGATCGCTAGTATTACGCCTGAGCGTATGCTCGTTGTACGCCCCACCATCGATGTAGTGGAAAAGAAATGGCGGCAGCCTACGCTGCGCCGCCGCCCGGTAGTCCGTTGAAGCAGAGATGATCATCGTCCTTTCCCATCCTTCTTCTGGTTTGTGCCACGAATACGGTCAGTGGCACTGTTACTGGAACTGCTTTGAGTGGAATTCATACTGTTCACTTCACCTGCTTTTAGGGGAAACACAGGGGGAGGTTCCCGCTGGGAGGCCTCACCCCTGTGGTCGCCCCGTGTATCTCGATGCTGAAACGATCGGCATGACTTTAGTGAAATTGCCTGTTAGTGAAACTGTAAATACGCGACATGCGTTTGCAGATATTCCTGCAAGCCGTGCTTACCATCCGCGCCACCCACACCGGATTTACGCCAGCCCGCATGGAAGCCCTGCATCGCCTCGAAGTTCTCGCGGTTGATGTAGGTTTCGCCGAATTTCAGCCCTTTCAGCGCCTTCATCGCGGTGTTGATGTTTTGCGTATAGATGGAGGAGGTCAGACCATATTCGCTGTCGTTCGCCATCGTAATCGCCTCTTCCAGCGTGTCGAAGGTCGCGACAGGCAGCACAGGGCCAAACACCTCTTCGTGCATGATCGGCATCTCTTGTTTCACGTCCACCAGTAGCGTCGGCGGGTAGAAATAGCCCGTACCGTTTTCACGCTTGCCGCCGAGTAACACCGTTGCGCCCTGCGACACCGCTTTCGCCACTTTGTCTTCCACGCGCTGTAGTGCTGCTGCGCTGATCAGTGGCCCCATATCCAGCGCCTTTTGCTCCGCCGTGTTGCCGAAAGTCACCTGCTCCATCGCCGCTTTAATGCGGGAGACAAACTCGTCGTAAATGCCTTTCTGCACATACACGCGCTCGGCGCAGTTACACACCTGCCCGCTATTGATGACGCGAGAGCTGACAATGGCTTTCACCGCCAGATCGAGATCGGCATCGTCCATCACGATGGCGGGGGCTTTGCCGCCCAGTTCCAGCGACACCTTTGTGACGTTCTGCGCCGCCGCCGTCATAGTCGCGATCCCCGCCGCTACGCTGCCAGTCAGGCTGACCATCCCCACTTTCGGATTTGCAGCCAGCTCTTGTCCGACCGTTGGCCCGTAGCCGGTAACGAAATTGATGACGCCTTTCGGCAGGCCAATCTTGTGAATGATTTCGGCGAAAATCACCGCATTATTCGGTGTGATCTCGCTCGGTTTGATGACGATAGTATTGCCAGTAATCAGCGCCGGTGCCGCTTTGCGCGCAATCAGGAAGAAAGGGAAGTTCCACGGCAGAATACCGGTCGTAACGCCAATCGCTTTGCGGAAGACGAAGATGTTTTCATTCGGGCGATCGCTCTGAATAATTTCACCTTCGTAACGGCGCGCCCACTCCGCCATGTAGTCGAGATAGTCAGCGGTGAACAGTACTTCCGTCTGCGCCAGACCGTGCGTTTTCCCGCCTTCGGAAATGATGGTGTCGGTCAGTTCGGCTTCGCGCTCGCGGATGCCGTCGGCGATCTTGTGCAACCAGATGCCGCGCTCTACCGCTGGCAGCGCTTCCCAGCCCGGCTGTGCCGCTTCTGCCGCGTCTATGGCTCTCTTTGCATCGTCAGCGGAGCCTTCAGGGATCTGCGAAATGACCTGCTCTGTGGCTGGATTCACCACATCAATCCACTTCCCGCTGCGGTTTTCAACAAACTCACCGTTGATGTACATACGTTTCTGGATGGGGCTCATGTCAGATATCTCCAAAGTAGGGTAAGGGAATATCACGCATAAACGAGTTGTTAATAAAACACGTCTTTTTTGTGAAGTTTTGCCATGCTGCACGATCTATGCCGCGTTTACCTTTTCATGGCTGCCATCCAAGTCTAGCAAGTGGCAAAAAAGTCATGCTGGGAATGTCTGACGTAACACTTTTGCAAAGTAGCGGGGTTTGATTGATGTAGTATGAATCACTATGATTAACTATGAATCAAACTAAATAATTTGGAATCGATCAATGAAGAACAATACGACACAAACAACAACCAAAGTTCTGACCGCACATATACCGCTACACATGGCTGACAAAGTAGACCAAATGGCAGCCCGGCTTGAACGCTCACGCGGTTGGGTCATGAAGCAGGCACTTTCTGCATGGATCGCCCAAGAGGAAGAACGAGATCGCCTGACCCAAGAGGCATTAGCAGACGTGGATGAAGGACGAGTTATCGATCATCAAGCAGTTCAGGCTTGGGCTGACAGTCTTGGTACTGACCAACAACTCCCGGTGCCGCGTTGATGGAAGTTAAGTGGACTAGCAAGGCACTATCAGATTTAGCACGCTTGTATGAATTTCTTGCTCTGGCCAACCAACCTGCTGCAACGCGGGTGATACAGGCGCTGACTCAAGCCCCTGCCATTCTGCTAACCAATCCACGTATTGGAGAACAGTTGTTCCAGTTCGAGCCACGCGAGGTTAGGCGGATTTTCATTGGAGAGTACGAAGTTCGTTATGAAATCTTTGAGGCGACCATTTATGTACTGCGGCTATGGCACACCAGAGAAAATCGTTGAGAGGACAACGTTCCCCCCAACAAGCATTATCAATATATTGATAAATATCTAATTATCCTTTCCCCATCTTTTTAAGAAAACGCTGTTGTTCAACCAAAATCCCTTTCAACGTCATGCAGTGATAGTCAATGCCGTAACGCGGCGCAACATCCGCAATAATTTTCGACAGCGCGGGATAATGCCGATGATTCCAGTTGGGGAAAATGTGGTGTGTGAGGTGCATATTGAGCTGCCCCAGCCAGTAGCCCAGCCAGGCGGGACGGGTAGACCAGTCCACCGTGGTGGAAAAGACGTGATAATAGCGACCATGCCTGAACAGCCCATCTTCCGGTGCCTGATAGAACGTCCCTTTTGCCCAGTGCGACCCGAGGATCAGGACGACAAAAATCAGCGACGACAGCATCTGGCTCAGCAGGTAAACCAGCAGCAGCGAACTGATGCTAATGATGGTCGGCGACAACAGCCAGTAAGGGATCGCCAGCGCCAGCAGAGCATGCAGCGTTTTAGAAAGCAGGAAAATCTCCCAGCCCTTCACGCCCTGAAGCGTCATATTGCGCGTCACCTGCGTTTTCCCTGCGCGATCGATCCAGTCAAAAAACCAGATGATGCAGGGAAAGGTCAGCGACGCCACCAGCGGCCAGTAGTAGCGCTGTGCGCGCATAAAACCGCGAAATCGGTGGTAGGGCGATTGCCGCAACACGCCGTTCTCTTCGATATCCAGATCGTAATGCTGCACATTTACATGCGCATGATGGAAAATCACATGCCGCACCCGCCAGCAGTCGGAATCCATACCGAGCGGAATACTCACCACAATATTGAGCAGGCGATTCGCCCATGGCTGACGGAAAAAGACGTTATGCGAGGCATCATGTATTACATTCACCGCCAGAAACATGGCGGTAAAAATAAAACCAAAATAGCAGCCAGCAAAACCCCACAGCGTCGTCTGCCGGAGGCTGAAGCCATAACACGTCAGACACAGCGCCACCAGAAACAGCATCTTGCCGATAAACCCGGCGTTGGCAAAACGGTGATCGCCCGTTGCGGCCAGATAGTCATTTGCCGCCTTCATCAATGCCCGATGCAATGCCAGATCGCGTCCCTGTTCATAGCGTAGCGGCTTCAACGGTGCGGGCATCATCTTTCCTCCCTTTCCTCTGCTACGCTACGCTGATCGTCCCCCTTGCCCATCGATTGCAAAAACCGGCGCTGACTCGCCAATAGCTCACCATAGGTAATACAGCGATAGTCCATGCCATGCTCGGCGGCAAGGCGTCGTAAAATCGCAGCCAGCGCAGGGTAATGGCGATGGTGCCACCCCGGAAAAAGATGATGCGTCAGATGTAAATGCAGCCCACCCGTCCAGTGCTCAAGCCAGCGCGGCGTTGGCAGCCAGTCACAGGCGGTCGCGAAATTGTGCTGATACCAGCCCTGCGGCATCGCCTCTGCCTCGCTCACGGCATAGAACTCGGCTTCAGCCCAGTGCGTACCCAGCAGTAAAAATACCACCAGCAAGGAGGCCAACATCTGTCCCAGCAGATAACTTAACAACACGACGCCAGAGCTAATTCCCTGTGCAGCGCACACCATGATGGGGATCACCAGTAACAGCAGGATGTGACCAACCTTGCTGCCGATAAACAGCATCCACCCGCGATAGCCGGACTTCATCACACGAGGGTTAACGGGGGTTTTACCCAGGCGATCTGCCCAGTCAAAGATCCAGGCGATATAGGGGAGCGACAACGATGCCACCAGCGGCCAGTAAAGATGCTGATAACGCATGTAGGCACGGTGGCGCTGAAACGGCGTCTGGCGGAAAATCCCGTTCTCTTCCGTATCCAGATCGTAATGTTCCACATTGGGATAAAGATGGTGGAAGTCCACATGACGCAAACGCCAGTAATCAGGATCGATGCCTAACGGCAATGTCACAATCCGCCCGACGATGCGGTTGAGCGTTCGATGGCGGAAAAACGTATTATGCGAGGCATCATGATTCACGATGATATTCAATAACATCGACAGCATGATGAAAGAAAAATAGCTCAGAAAAAACGCCCATGCCGTTTGCTGCATTAAGCACAGCACGTAACAGGCGATACAGCATAAAAACAACAATCCGGCCTTCACAAACTGGCGGCTATCGGCAAAGCGATGATCGTGGTGAGCGCGCAGATAAGCCGAGGTTTCCCGTTGTAATGCCCGGTGAAAAGCCTGTTCACCCTTCGCAGGGTACGGTCGGGCGGGCAGTTCATGCGCCATTTTCCTGCGCCTCCGTCAGAGGGCGTCGACCCCAGCCGACAGCCACTGCCAGCCCGTGCAGCGCCAGCATCAACATCGTTATCTTCCAGTAGAGCGCTTCCCACCCCAGATAGACAAGAAACACGGCGGGGAACAGTAAAACCACCAGCAGCCAGGCGTAAATACCCCAGCGTTGCCCTTCGGAAATGCCGCCCAGCGCAATCGCCCCGCCGACCAGCAGCAGGAATAGCGCCGCCTGCGACAGATTGGCGGAATCATAACCGTAGCCATACAGGTAGACATAGCCCACCACCAGCGCAAACAGCAGCATCGCACCGGCAATCAGCGCCATAGGGGTACAGTAAAACGTCGCCTGACGTCTGCGGCCTACCGACAATTTCAGGTACGACATAAACGGCAGGTTACTGGCCCAGAACGGGTTTTTCGATGGCGTTTCTCTGCCTGCGCCGTAGCGGAATGGCGTATCCGGTAGCTGTGGACAAAAGCTGCCGAACAGTTTGTCCCAAAAAATGAAGGTGCCGCCGAAATTCTTATCGGCGTACGCGCGGTCATTCACATGATGTACCCGATGGTGTGCTGGCGTCACCAGCACCTTTTCCAGCCAACCCAGCTTGGGCGTCATGGCATTATGATTAAAGAGTTGGACGCTGTAATGCAGGATGGACACGGTAACGAACACATACAGCGGGACACCGAGCAACGCCAGAATCAGGAAGAACGGGATGGAGGTCAGCGAGGAATACCATGAGTTACGCACGCCCAGCGACAGATTAAAATGTTCGCCCTGATGATGCACCACATGCACCGCCCACAGCACGCCAAAGGTATGGTGCAGGCGATGTAACCAATAAAAGCCGAAATCCCAGGCGAGTATCGCGAACAGCCACATCAGCACCGGCGGCCAGCTTTCCACCCAGCCCAGGCTGAAATGCGTTGCGACATAGCCATAGCAAAAAATCTCCACGCTACGAAAAAGCCACAGCATGATATGCCCGGAATTCAGGTTGAAAACCACGTCATGCCAGTTCACCTTCTCACGCTGCATCCACTGCAAAACCAGCGCTTCGCCAACGACCACAACCAGCATGAGGACTATCGGTAGTGCCAAATCGATCATGATTTCACTCCTGCTGACGCTTATCGTTAGGCGACGGATCCCGTGCAGATATCGCTTTTATCGCCTCTCGGCTGCGCAGAAACATCCATCCGGTCATGCCCGCCAGCATCGCCCCGGTCACCAGATCGATGAACAGGTGGCGGCGCAGTTGCAGGATGGAAAAGGCAATCGCCGCGCCCCATAGCAGATAAAGGCCGGTTCTCACCTTGTGCTGGCCGTCGCTCATTGCCCACACCGCCAACACCGTGAGCGCAATATGCAGCGACGGCAGGCAATTCTGCGGCGAATCGATGCGTTGCAAAAGCTGTAACAAACGGGCGGAAAGGCCATCGCCGATGACCTGAGGATACACCATCGTGGTGGGAAAAATCAGATACACCGCGCCCGCGATCAACGCGGTAAGCTGCGTAGCCTGACGTAGCCCTGCCAGACGCCCCAGCGGGCAAGATAAATAAGACAGCGGAATAATGATGAAAAAAGAGAGATACAGCCAGATAGCCGAGGGGCTAAAGGGGACCCTTTCATCAATGAATGACGTCGGCAGCACCGTACCCTGGCGCTGAAACTGCGCACTCAGGTGATACACTACGCCGACCGTTCCCCAGCCGAAAAGCAATGCTTGCAACCGCAATAGCAGCGCGGTGTGAGGGAGTCTGCTCATGCTTCCTCCTTCAGGCGGGTGATCCGTCTACGCTTGTGCGTAAATTCCGGCGCAATCTCACCCGCAGTGAGATGCCACTGTAGCCGCGACACATCAACCCCCTGTAACGCAAACTGCTGCGCCAGACTGTCCCGACAGGCTTCCAGCTCTGGCACGCTGCACGCGGCGGATAAATGCAGCGTGGTTTCACCCTGCTGTACCAGCCGATAGTCGGCATACAGCGGCAGCGCGTTGGCGATCACCCGGCTACAGAGATCGGCAAACACGGTCTGAGTCTGACCACAACGTCCCGGCAGTTGCAGGCTGTCATCGCGGCGCCCTTCAATACGGGCAATCGCCATCGTCACCCGACCACACGCACAGGGTTCCTGCTGTTTGACCAACACATCATCCAGCCGATAGCGCACAATCGGCTGCGTGCTGCGGGTGAAATCGGTAATGACGGGCGTAAAGCGTGCGTCATCCAGCCACTGCGGCTCGATGTGAATAAATTCTTCATTGAGGTGCAGCGTGCCGTATTCGCAGGTCGAGGCCAGAAAGCCTTCCGTCGCCTGATACACCTCACCGACCTGCCCAAAAACCTGCTGTAGCAGGTGTTTATCCTGCGGTTCCAACACCTCGGCCACGGAAATCACCTTTTTGACCGACAGGCGCAGTTCCCCGCGCCGTACCGCCAGCGCCAACTCACGCAGCACCTGCGCAGGGGCGACGATAATCGACGGCGACCACGCCTCCAGCCGCGAAAAATGGTCGGAAAACGGCGCGAAGAGATCGTAAAATGACAGGCTGAGCCAGCGGTTATCGACGCTGTGATACAGGTTATTATCCGCTCGCAGGAACAGCGCCACCCGCTCACCGGCGCGTAAACCATCCGGCAGCATTTTCGCCAGCATACCGCCCGCCCAAACCTGCTGTTCACGCGGGCTGACGACAAACAGGCCACGCTGCCCCGACGTACCGGATGACAATCCGACGCTGAACCCGCGCACATGCGGCGTGAAGTCACGTTCGGCCTCACTGCGACGCGCGCAGGCGAGCAGGTCGTCCCGCTTCAGCCCGGCGGTGTTCATCCGGTCGAATTCGGCCATCATCACGGTTTTATCCATCGTCGGCCAGTCTGCCATGGGCCGTTGGCAGTAAGGGCGAAAATAGGGGCTACGCGCCAGCACGCGCCGCGCAAAACGGGCAAGCTGGCGCTGCTGATAGCGCTCAAGCGCCGCACGAGTCGCAAAACGCAGGCGTCTGGCGCGGAAATAGTGCCAGAGTGTCATCAGCGGGATCATAAATCGCCCTCATGGCACAGTCGAATCTCGACCTGCCCGTTCAGGTGCAACTGGTGCAGTTGATCCAGCGTGTGGTAGTAAGCTTTTGGATCGTCCATGACCAGATTCGCCAACCGCGATGGCCCGCGCCCTTCGCGATAGCTATGCGGCGACCAGGCGGCATCGCTTGCCAGCAGCACCCAGCCGTTTTCCGTCAGCACAAACGCACCAAGGTGCCCGACGGCATGACCGGGCAATGGCACCAACACGATTTCTTTATCGCTACCGGGCAGCGCATAGCCTTGCGTAAACGGTGTCAGCTCAGCAGGCAGATCGGTAAGCGGAAAATTCTCGATAAACTGGATCGCCTGCTCGAAATATTCAGGGATCAACGCAGGGACAAACGCCCGCTTCAACGCCGCGAAACCACGCAGATGGCGCGTCTGCTGCCAGCCCTGCGCCGAACAGATAAACGGTACATTAGGGAAGTCCCGCAGCCCTGCGATATGGTCGCCGTGAAAATGGGAAATGATCAGACCATCGATATCCGCCGGTTGGATGCCCTGTGCATCTAGCTGGTGAATCAGGGCGTCTTTGGTTTCAAAATGCACTGGCGTCATTCTGCGGTATAGCTGAAACAGGCCGGAACGCGTGGCATCGGTAAAATGCTGGGCATAGCCGGTATCCCACAGCCAGCGCCTGCCCTGACTTTCCAGCATCCAGACCCGTGCCGGAAAGCGGCATACTTTCCATCCCGCACCGCGCAGCGCCATACAGCCCGGATGCAGGCAGTACCCTACTTCAAACGTCGAGATATTAGCCATGTCCGTCAGTGCTCCGCTGCGTAAGGTGGGTGTTGAACCAGTGACCCGTTAACGCGATACCTTGCTGGAGGGAAAAACGCGGCTGATAGCCTAACTCGCGCTGCGCTTTCTCCGCACTGAGCGTCATATCGAAATTCACCGCTCCTGCGCTGTAGCGCGTCAGCAGCGGCTCCTTGCGGCTAAACCACGAGAACAGCTCCATGCCACCAGCCACCGCGTGCAATAACGGATACGGCACGGCCTTAACGCGATAATTCATGCCCAACTGCCCGACCAGCAGTGACTGGAGCATGTCGGCAAGACGCGCAGGTTCATGATTGGTGATGTTGTAGGCCGAGCCTGAAACCAGCCCCGTGCGCTGGCTGGCGAGCATCATCGCTTCCACCACGTTGCCAACGAACGTCAGATCCAGCAGCGCTTCACCGCCGCGCGGCAGGCGCAGCACGCCGCCGCCTACCGCGATCTGTTCCAGAATGCGCGGCAGGATCACACGGTCATGGGGGCCGAACAGCCCACGCGGGCGCAGGATCACGTAGGTGGTTTGCGGATAGCGCGACGTCAGCGCCTGAAAGCGTTCTTCCGCCAGAAACTTGGTCTGCGCATAGTGATTAGCAAAGCGCACCGCGCGGTAGCTTTCCTCAATATTCAGATGATGTTGGAAATCAAAATAGATCGCAGGCGTGGAGATATGAACAAAACGCGGGATGCCCAACTGACCAGCAGCCTCAGCCAGCCGCGCCGTCACCTCGGTGTTATTCTGATAAAAATCATGATATTGCCCCCACGGTGAGGATTTCGCGGCACAGTGCCAGACCACCTCACAGCCGTTCATCAATAATCGCAACTGCTCGACCGAGGTTTCCACCAAATCAATACCGGCGAACTGCGCACCCAGCGCTTCAAGCTGTCGCCCCACCGTGCGATCGCGCCCGCAGGCCGTAACCTGATGCCCAGCCTGAAGCAGCCATTCCACCGCGTTACGCCCCAACCCGCTGGTTGCCCCCGTGACAAAGATCCTCATGGAATCAAGACCATGCCGCCCAGCGTCAGCCCCGCTGCCGTCCCCACCAGCATCGCGGGTTCACCTTCAGGCAGGCGTTGCGTCACAATAGCATGATGCAGCGCCGTCGGAATCGAGGCGGCAACCTGATTACCGTGATAGCGATAAATATCAATCAGCCTTTCCGTCGGGATCGCCAGCCGTTTGCGCATGTGCTCCAGCGACAGGTGGCTGGCCTGATGCGGGATCACCGCCGCCATCTGCTCCAGCGAATAGCCGCTGGCCTCCAGTAGCCGTTGCAGATAGCCCTCAATCAAGGCCGAAGCCTGCCGGAACAGCCGTTTTCCCTGCATATGGAACAGAAAATCATGCAGTTCCATCCCAGCCCGTGGGTTACGCAAGGTGCCACCGGCGCGGATTTGACACAGTTCATTACCCTCTGGATAGGTTTCCAGCAAACATGCCGCAATCCCACTGCGACCATCGCCACGTTCAACAATGGCACACGCGGCACCATCGCCAAAAATCAGTGACGACTCTTCGTCATCCCAGTCGATCCCGCGTGACGCCAGTTCGGTAGAGACAATCGCAATGCGCCGATAGGCACCCGTATTTAACAGCCCAGCCGCTACCTGAAGCGCGGAAATAAAGCTGACGCAACTGCTATTAATATCGAAACAGGCCGTCCCTTTTGGCAAAGGCGACACTTTTAGTACATGACTGGCGCTATAAGGCAGCGCCTGAATCGGAATCGCGGAGGCAAACAGCAGCAGATCGATGGACGCTGGCGTAATAATTCCCCGTGCCAGCGCATCCTTTAACGCCGCCACGCCGAGTTCAGCCTGACTGGCCTGATTATCCGCATGGTGGCGATAAATAATACCTGAACGGCTTTCGACGTAACCAGCAGGTTTATTGAGCCGTCGATCTAATTCGACCGAGGTTACACGCTGTGCAGGAAGCGCGCTGCCGGTAGCAATAATCTTGAGTGGAACGACTCCCTGAGTGATGGCATGACTTTGCGTCTTCAACATCAATCCTTCCCAGATACATTATTGTTGTGCTTGTGCTAACAGCATTAGCATGCACAGTGTTTACTCATTCTTCTGCTAAGAATAACGAAATCGTCACAAATTGAAATATTACGCTGTGCGGTCGCACTATTCCATCCCGAGACTTTTTCGCTATTCTCTGTACATTCCCGATGCTGAATCAAGCCAGAAGTTATACTTATGTCATTGTTTATCAAATCGGTTATCGGTGCGCTGATCGTATTACTCATCAGCGTACTGGCAAAAAGCCGCAACTATTATATCGCCGGACTGGTGCCGCTTTTCCCGACATTTGCCCTTATTGCACATTACATCGTTGGCACTGAGCGTGGGCTGGAAGCGCTACGTGCCACCATCCTGTTTGGCATTTGGTCCGTTATTCCTTATCTGGCTTATCTCATCTCGCTTTATTACTTTACTGCATGGATGAAATTGCCACAGGCACTACTTGCGGCGGTCGTATGCTGGAGTATATCAGCGGCACTGCTGATCAAAATCTGGACGTGGTATCAGGGGAGTTAACCACTGGCAGAAAGGGTAACGCTCTCTGCCAGATGAAATTGGATCAGGCGAAGGCAAAACCCTCATCTTCCCATCCCGTCATTCCCCCGATCATGATTTTTACCGGGCGACCAAGTTGTGCCAGCTTTAAAGCCGCCTGATCTGCGCCATTACAATGTGGTCCCGCGCAATAGACAACGAACCGTGTGTCATCCGGCCACTCGGCCATGCGCTCAGGCGTAATGTCACGATGAGGAAGATGAACCGCCCCCGGTATATGACGCGCAGTAAAGTGCGTTGTCGATCCCACCACGTGCAATAACACAAAGTCCCGTTGAGTATCAGAGAGGGATGCCGCTACATCGGCACAGTCGGTTTCCACAGATAAACGCCGTGAAAAATGGGATAGAGCGATATCAGCAGCAGCAAATGGATAGTCAGTTACGTAACTCATCGGTTTTCCTCACAGATTGGCATGAGATCTGACTATAAAATGAGAACATGAAGGCTGGCAGATGGCATCATTGCTATATATCGTCAATATTATGACAAGTTATTGAGGTGAGGAAATCGATGTTCAACCCGCTTGTTGTCGTACTCGCTTATGATGGCTTGTGTACATTCGAGTTTGGTATTGCTGTTGAAATCTTCGGCCTTCCACGTCCTGAAATGGGGGAAAAGTGGTATCAATTTGCTGTCGCGGGCTTAGAGAGTGGGCCTATGCGCGCAACGGGCGGTATCCATGTTGTTACCGATGGTGGCCTTGAGCTATTGGCAAAGGCTGGGACGATTATCATTCCCGGCTGGAAGGGCAGTGACGTCCCCGTTCCCAGACATCTGATCGACGCACTACGTCAGGCACATCAGCAGGGTGCCAGACTGCTCTCTATCTGTTCCGGGGTCTTTGTCCTCGCGGCAACAGGCCTGCTTTCCGGGCGGCGAGCAACGACGCATTGGCGCTACAGCGACACCTTAAAAACACAATACCCGGATATCAACATAGCGCCAGATGTCCTTTATATTGATGAGGGAACGCTGCTTACGTCAGCCGGAAGTGCTGCGGGTATCGATCTTGGGCTTCACCTCATCCGTCGGGATTACGGTAGCAAAGCGGCTAATCAGGTTGCTCGCCGATTAGTGGTCGCTCCGCATCGCGACGGAGGGCAGGCACAGTATATTGAAAAAGCAGTACCGATAGACTACGAACGCTCCCGACTCGGGCCACTTATCGATTATGTTCGAGCCAATCTCGCGGAAACGTATTCCGTTACGAGACTGGCGACTATGTCTTGTATGAGTCCACGCACATTCTTGCGCCGTTTTTCTGCTGCTACGGGTACAACACCCGCACGCTGGTTACTGGCCGAACGGCTGAATACCGCACGCGATTTACTGGAAAACACGCGCTTATCTGTCGAGAAAATTGCCGAGGCAGTAGGATTCGGTAAAGCAGCCTCGTTGCGCCATCATTTTCGCCAGCAGTTACATCTCACGCCTTCTACCTATCGGTTGCGCTTCGGGCAGAGAACCCATGATATCCCGGAGGATCTTGCCACTCACGAAGGAGGAATATGATGCATAAAACAATCTACCCCGGCACGGTTTCTCGCCCCATTCTCTCCGCACAGGAAGCCGAGCAATTCACGCAATCGCGCTATTTTACGTCTGGCGCCGATGTCTGGCAGCCTGCGCCGATTATGGTCGATCCCGTGACACCCTGGGTTGTCGGGCCACAGGTTGGGGTGGATGGCGCAACGCACACCCATATTCAACAGGCGGTGAATGCCGCGCTACAGGCGCAGCAGGATGGGGCGCATATTCAGATTAACGTGCTGCCTGGCACCTATATCGGCACGGTCTACATCCCCGCCGATGCCCCCCCGCTCACGCTATTCGGCACCGGGGAACAACCGCATGACGTGGTCATTCACCTTGCGCTTGATTCGATGTTTTCACCGGCGACCTACCGGGAGGCGGTTAACCCGCACGGTGAATATCAGCCGGGCGATCCCGCCTGGTACATGTACCACCTCTGCGCCTCAAAACAAAACGCGACGATTGATACTATCTGTGCCGCCGTCGTGTGGTCGCAAAGCGACAATTTCCAGATGAAGAACCTGACGGTAGTCAATACGTTGCTCGATTCGGTAGATAGCCGCGCACATCAGGCCGTGGCGCTACGCACCGACGGTGACAAGGTACAGCTTGAACAGGTGCGCCTCATCGGTCGTCAGGATACGTTTTTCGTCAATACCAGTAACCTACGCAATGAATACGTTACGGATCGCTACAGCCGCGTCTCGATTAAAGACAGCTACATTGAGGGCGATGTCGATTACGTTTTTGGACGTGCAACCGCGGTATTCGAGGGTGTCCACTTTCATACCGTTTCCAGCCGCGGGGCAAAAGATATTCATGTCTTTGCCCCTGACAGCATGCCGTGGGTGCAATACGGTTTTCTGGCCATGCACTGTCGCTTTACAGGCGATGATGGCTTCAGAGGAGAAAAAAAGGCCAGACTAGGGCGCGCCTGGGATCAGGGGGCAAAGCCCACGGGATACCTGCCGAATCAGACGGCAAATGGCCAGTTAGTGATTCGCGATAGCACCATTGATGCCAGCTATGACAGAAAACAACCGTGGGGGGCTGCCGCTACGACCGGACGACCTTTTGCAGGCAACGTAGATTCCGCACGCAATCTGGATGACGTGCATTTCAACCGATTGTGGGAATACAATAATAGCGATGGGGAGTGACAAAAAATACAGTATTAAAGGGGAGAATGGCTCGCGCAAACATCGTACGGATGGGATTAATGGTTCTGAGAATTTGAACGGCCTGCAAACCACACAGGCCATAGAGTAAAGAAAAATTATTTTTTATTATATAACTGATAAATCTCGCTTAATTAGCCTTCCCTGATGTCAGCCAATCATCGCGCTTATCCTGAGCGGTGTTTGTTTCTTTTGCTTTACGCCCTTAGTATTTCCATACGATTGTATTTTTTTTCCTTTCAAATAAAAGCTATACTAAGGTATAGGTTAGGCTATTGGTATAGGTTCTTATAGATATACATACAGGTATAGGTATATACTTTTTCGATTACAGGATGTTGAATTTTCAGGTTGAGGTCACAAGATGTCGCAATTATTCTCCAACAATGAAACTATAAGCAGGATAATAAAAAGTCAATTTGATACAGCCCTAAGCTACTATGGCGATATCAAATATTCCTATATGGTATTAAATAAGAAAAAGCCCACAGACATCCTTATCATTTCAAATCATCACGATGAGTGGAGAGAAATATACCGGGCCAATAACTATCAACACATCGATCCTGTAGTCATTGCCGCGCTGAATAAAATCACACCTTTTCCTTGGGACGAAGATTTACTCGTCAGCACACAGTTGAAGATGTCAAAGATATTCAACTTGTCCAAAGAGCATAACATCACAAACGGTTATACTTTTGTTCTTCATGATCATAGTAACAATCTGGTTATGTTATCCATCATGATCGATGAATCCAATGTCAGTAACATTGACGAGGTAATCGAGAACAATAAAGACAAACTGCAAATGACATTGATGAATATTCATGCAGAAACCATCTCTCTTTACAGAGAGATGGTTAAAAATAAAGAGGATGAAAGATCGAATGATAAAGATATTTTTTCTCAACGAGAAAACGAAATTCTTTACTGGGCCAGTATGGGAAAAACCTATCAGGAAATCGCTCTGATATTAGGTATTAAAACAGGAACCGTTAAATTCCATATCGGCAATGTTGTAAAAAAACTCGGTGTATTAAATGCCAAACATGCGATCAGACTCGGTATCGAACTACAACTTATCCGACCTGTCTAGTCATAGGTTCGAAAGATAGTGGCCACTCTCGTAACTTACTCTCAACGAATTCTTGATTGTGGTTTATACGACGAATCAGCACATCCTGACTTTCTTTGTCGACAGGTAAAAACAGTAGATATACTTTTTCCTGTTTTTCTGACAATCCTTTTTCAACAATTGAAATTTTCCACCCAGAACGCTTTAATATAATTAGCATAGGATGGCTGACAATAGTATAAACACCATCATATCCTTTACTTCTTGAATAGTTCACCGTTGCTAAAAAGAACATTGTACTAACGGGATAAGCATTACCTAAAATAGTCTTCGATCGAGACTTATCTACAAAAAACCGACTTGATTCAATATAATTTCCTTCGGGAATATCCACTTTCTCAAAATAAGAAAAAAACGTACCCGTAATCATATTTGGATATCTTGTTTCAATTAACCGGGAACTACAAATAACCTGATCATCCTCTACGCCAAAAAGATAGGTCGCGTTATCATCATCATATTGGTCAAACTCCATCCCGTTAATACATTTAACTGCCCAATTAAGTCTATCCTTGAAAGTTTCTTTTCTAAGTGTAAACAATTCTTCCGATTTTTTTTCCGACAATAGTGTGTAACTTACATCGAAT
This sequence comes from Pectobacterium fontis, assembly GCF_000803215.1. GTDB lineage: Bacteria > Pseudomonadota > Gammaproteobacteria > Enterobacterales > Enterobacteriaceae > Pectobacterium > Pectobacterium fontis. The sequence continues at coordinate 64,328 of NZ_JSXC01000033.1, read as the reverse complement.
ATCTCTAACATTTTTCCTCCATTAAAAATTTTCAGCTAGACATCACAAAAACAGATACACCATCCAATAGGTTTTTTCGCCTTTTAAAAATTCTCGACTTATTGTCATTGTATTCTGTCGCTTTCCACGCCAGTTGTACAGATGCAACCTGCATTGTCAGCAAGAGTTCACACACGAAAAATATCGTGAAAAAAACCAAACATAAATAGATGATAATCAGACAAAAAAATCCGGAAGCGTAGAACGATTCCGGATTCTTATATTACTCAATCTGTGAGTTACTTCTCTGTTTTATCCTGCAATTGACCTACCTGCGGCAGACCAATGCTGGCAGAGGAAGAGAGCAAGCCCGTTTCAGCATAGTTAAACAGCTTTTCACGCGTATCGGTGATATCCAGATTACGCATGGTCAGTTGACCAATACGATCATCCGGCGAGAAGACCGAGTCGCCTTTCTCCATCGTCAGACGCTCTGGTTTATAGGTCAGATTGTCAGACACGGTATTCATGATGGAGTAATCATTACCACGACGCAGCTCCAACGTGACTTCGCCGGTGATCGCGCTGGCGATCCAACGCTGAGAAGCGTCACGCAGCATCAGCGCCTGAGAATCAAACCAGCGTCCCTGATACAAGAAACGACCCAATTGACGGCCATTCGCGTGGTATTGCTCGATGGTGTCTTCGTTGTGGATACCCGTAACCAGACGCTCATAGGCAATGTGCAGCAATGCCATTCCCGGCGCTTCATAGATACCACGGCTTTTCGCTTCGATGATACGGTTCTCGATCTGATCGCTCATACCCAGACCGTGGCGACCGCCGATACGGTTCGCTTCCAGCATCAGTTCGACGTCATCGGTAAAAGTTTTGCCGTTCAGCGCAACCGGGTGGCCACGTTCAAAACGGATGGTCACTTCTTCTGCCGGAACCTTGACGTTCTCATCCCAGAATTTCACACCCATGATCGGGTTAACGATTTTGACGCTGGAATTCAAAAACTCCAGATCCTTCGCTTCGTGCGTGGCACCCAGAATGTTGGAATCGGTGGAATAGGCTTTCTCAGCCGACATTTTATAGCCGAACCCTGCCTGCGCCATAAACTCGGACATCTCCTGACGGCCACCCAGCTCATCAATGAAGTCGGTATCCAGCCACGGCTTGTAAATCTTCAACTCAGCGTTAGTCAGTAGGCCGTAACGATAGAAACGTTCAATATCATTGCCTTTATAGGTACTGCCATCACCCCAGATGTTCACGCCATCTTCTTTCATCGCAGCAACCAGCATCGTACCGGTAACAGCACGCCCCAGCGGCGTGGTGTTGAAATAGGTCACGCCCGCCGTTGTGTTATGGAATGCACCACACTGAATCGCAGCGATCCCCTCAGTGACCAATTGCTTACGGCAATCGATAAGGCGCGCATTTTCTGCGCCATATTCCATAGCCCGACGAGGGATTTCTTCGTAGTCATCTTCGTCTGGTTGCCCCAGATTTGCGGTGTACGCATAAGGAACCGCGCCCTTTTGACGCATCCAAAGCAGCGCAGCGCTGGTATCCAGACCACCTGAGAACGCAATACCAATACGCTGACCAACCGGAAGATGCTTGAGAATCGTTGTCATAAATGTAATCCCTGCTCGAAAGATCTATGGATAGAAGCGTCGTCGCTCACACCATTATGTTACGCCATACATTCCTGAGCGCTCGTACCCTATGTACATCCTACATCAACGGGTTGGTCGATGACCAAAATCGACACGCTCACAAATGCATATTTATGCAAAATAAGTGAGTGATAATTTAAACATCTTTTTGGCGGGACAGGAAGAGAAGAGTCATGCTTTCATGCAAAAAAATTCGTGACCAATTTGCGGCCAAGTTAGCAAGTATAGCGCTATCTTCTCTTCAGGCTAAGCAGCAAAAATTGTTTACGCGACTCACTCGACACTAATAAAACATCGTTTCATTTTTACGATATTTCTTTGCTATCCTCTTGCGGTTAACACCTTCCCTTGCATATTGCTGGAGATGCTATGTCTAAGAAAGTCGCCGTTCTGCTGGCTCCTGGGTTTGAAGAAGCAGAAGCGATTATGGTGATTGATGTACTGCACCGTATGAAGATAGAAGTCACCATGCTGTCATGCTATGACAGACTGGAGCTGCACAGTTATCACAATATTCGCATGTTCGCAGATGCTCTGCTGGAAAGAAACCAGGACGCGCTATTTGATGCCGTGGTCATTCCCGGCGGCCCACAGGGAACGGTGAATCTGGCTGCGAATCCGATGGTTGTCGAGTTTATCCGTCGCCACGACGAGGCGGGAAAACTCATCTGCCCACTGTGCTCCGCAGCGGCACGCGTGCTGGGTGGAAACAACCTGCTAAAAGGCCGTCGCTACGTCTGCTCAGGAGATTTATGGCAGGACGTGACCGACGGCGTTTATGTTAATGAGAAAGTGGTGGAAGACGGCAATCTGATCAGCGGTAAAGGGCTGGGCGTGTCGTTCGATTTTGCCTTTACCATCGCCACCCGCCTGACAGGCGATAAAGAGAACGCCAACTTCCAGGTTGAACACATCGATTACGATTACTGGCGCGTGCCAGCGTAGCCGTTAGCCAGTCGAACAATAAGGCGCGCACCGCCGCGCCTTATTAACTCTTTGATATAAAACGCTCATCCGTCTTCAACTCACCCAACGACGCACATCGATTTTTTGTAGCGCCAGCGAAAGCAACAGGCTGCCAGCCAGCGCAATAGCAAAGACATACAAGATATCGAGAACCGGATGGGACGGTAGCATCACGTCATGCGTGCGCAGATAGTGAATGATCAACGCGTGAAAACCGTAAATCGCCAGAGAATGGCGGGAAATAGTGGCAAAACCGGGTAAAATCCGCTGATTAAAGTAATGCTTAAACACCACCAGAAGACTGACCGCAGCCAAAAAAACTAACGGGCCGCAGTAGATGTAAAACGTCTGGGTGAACGTATCGTTCAATAAGGTGTGATGCTTTGTGCCCATCGCAACCAAGGCGACGCACGCGACAAAGAATGGGATAGCTGCTAGCACAACTTTCTTTGGCGCGTCTACGATGCCCAACGCACGCCCCAGCGCGGCATACAGCACATAGTAAAACGTATCGCCGTAAATATAGAGATTCACAGGCAGCAATCTAAATCCGCCAAATTCCACCCTCCCGGTATTGGGGTTGGCGACAACCGCCAGCAAAACAATCAGAACGGCTAAATATTTTCCCGATACTGGCTTGATGGTAATTAGCGGGGAAAGCAGATAAATCACCACAATGGCGTAGAAAAACCATAAGTGGTAAAAGATCGGTTTTTGCAGCGCATGGTGTAAGGCATTCAGGCCATTAATCGGCGTGAGCGTCGCAATATAAATCAGCGCGACCGTACTATAAAAGAGCAGACACAAGCCGATACGCAGAAAATGTTTCTTCCCCGCGCTACGCTCGCCAAAAAATAAATACCCCGAGATCATGAAAAACAGTGGGACACAGACGCGCGAAGCGGAGTTCAGGATATTCGCCACATCCCAGTGTCCGTCGCCTGGCGTACCGCCTGCGGTAATATAGTAGGTTGTGCTATGAATCAGAACGACCATCATACAGGCCAACGCCCGCAGGTTATCAATCCAGCCGATCTTATCGGTCATACACAATCTCTTGAAAGCAACGCGCTATTCAAAACAGCGTAGCCGTTGTTAAGCGCAGGCACAATCCACAATCAAAAACCCGCACTCAACAATCAGGCAAATCTGAGGATAACAACGGATACACACAGAAAACCACGCCATGCGTACTCACCAGAACAAGCCGGAGCCGCATGGCGTGAGTGAATCAGAACAGCCCCAACGGCTTATCGGAGTAACTGACCAACAGGCACTTGGTCTGCTGATAGTGATCCAACATCATTTTATGGTTTTCACGCCCAATGCCGGACTGTTTGTAGCCGCCAAACGCCGCATGCGCCGGATACGCGTGGTAACAGTTGGTCCAGACACGCCCCGCCTGAATACCGCGTCCCATCCGGTAAGCAATATTACCGTTACGACTCCACACGCCAGCCCCCAGGCCGTATTCCGTATCGTTGGCGATCTCCAGTGCATCATCCATCGTTTTGAACGTCGTGACCGCCAGCACTGGCCCGAAAATTTCCTCCTGAAAGACACGCATACTGTTTTTACCAAACAATATCGTCGGCTCCAGATAGTAGCCTTCCGCCAGCCCGCCCGGCATCGCCTTACGCTGGCCGCCCGTTAGCACCCGCGCACCTTCTTTTTTACCGATATCAATATAGTTAAGGATGGTGTCAAGCTGACCAGCAGATACCTGCGCCCCCATCATCGTGCTGCTGTCCAGCGGGTTACCGACGCGGATAGCCTCAACGCGCTTGATTGCCCGCTCCATAAAACGCTCATAGATCGATTCTTGTACCAGCGCGCGACTCGGACAAGTGCAGACTTCTCCCTGATTGAAAGCAAACAGCGTGAAGCCTTCGAGCACTTTGTCAAAGAAGCTGTCTTCCTTATCCATCACATCCGCAAAAAAGATGTTCGGCGATTTGCCGCCCAGTTCCAGCGTCACTGGCGTCACGTTTTGCGCCGCATAGCTCATGATCTGCTGACCGACTTCCGTCGACCCGGTGAACGCCACTTTCGCAACGCGTTTCGATGTCGCCAGATACTCACCAATTTCGCTGCCTGATCCATTCACGACATTGATGACCCCCGCGGGCAGCAGATCCTGAATCAGCTCCATCAAAATCAGTACCGACATCGGCGTCAGCTTCGCGGGTTTCAGCACGATACAGTTACCGGCGGCCAGTGCGGGTGCCATCTTCCAGCAGGCCATCAGCAGCGGGAAATTCCAGGGGATAATTTGCCCGACAACACCGAGAGGCTCATGGAAGTGATAAGCAACGGTATCGCCATCAATCTCGCTGATTGCCCCCTCTTGCGCACGGATACAGGCCGCGAAATAGCGAAAATGGTCAATCGCCAGCGGCACATCCGCCCCGCTGGTTTCACGTATTGGTTTACCGTTATCCCAGGTTTCTACCTGTGCTAACAGATCAAGATTTTGTTCCATCCGATCAGCAATGCGGTTAAGTACCAGCGCCCGCTCCTGTACCGATAGGCCACCCCATTCCGCTTTTGCCTTGTGAGCCGCATCCAGCGCGTGATCAACATCCCGCGTTGACGAACTGGCCACTTCACACATGGGTTGCCCCGTTACTGGCGTCAAATTGACAAAATACTGACCCGCATCAGGAGGAACCCAGGCTCCGCCGATAAAATTGTCATAGCGTTTTTTCAGATTGAGAGAACCGTATTCGCCAGATGTGGATCGGCCTTCGAGGTTATGGTGCGCCATTTCAGTCTCCTTTTCATTTCCGGGTAAGCGGCCATGCCGCAGTGAAAACAAGAGGTAAACAGTTACGTTAAGCCTATACGGGATATGAAGTTAGCGACAGGATACAACCAGAGAAGAAAGCAACTCTTCGAGTTGACGCACAGTTTCGCGCGAGAAATATTCACTCCCTTCAGGCGCGATGAGATATACCCTAAATAATTCGAGTTTTAAGACAAAACGTTAGCGCTTTGAACAACGCGAAGCGTTAGCCCTTTAGGACGATGCCCAGCGATGAGCATCGTAACGCGGCAAGGGAACGAATTTGACCCGCCAACGCACATGCAACTTGAAGAATGACGGGTATAATACAGTTAATTTCCAGGGTTATTAATATGCAGGTATGTCAGGTGGAAGGGGTTCATTTACACGCAGATACCGCCCTTGAAGGCGCAACGCAACATTCGGTCTATCATCCTGATTCGTTGCACCAACCGCAGACTGACTGGCTGGCGGAAGAGGTGCCTGTGGCGCTGGTGTACAACGGTATATCGCATGTCGTCATGATGGCCTCACCGAAGGAACTGGAACAGTTCGCGCTCGGTTTTTCCTTATCTGAAGGCATTATTCAATCCCCGACGGATATCTACGGTATTGATGTACAGCGCGCTTGTAACGGCATCGAAGTGCAGATTGAGCTTTCCAGCCGACGCTTTGCCGGGCTAAAGGCGCGACGTCGGGCGATGGATGGCCGCACAGGCTGCGGTGTATGTGGCGTAGAACAGTTGGCTGAAATCGGCAAGCCAGTCGCACCGCTGCCCTTCACACAGACATTTTCTCTCAGCAAGCTCGACAGCGCGCTGACGCGGCTACGAGACATACAGCAAATCGGTCAGGTCACAGGCTGTACTCACGCCGCAAGCTGGGTCGCGCCTGACGGCACGCTGTCCGGTGGGAGCGAAGACGTCGGTCGCCATGTCGCACTGGATAAACTGCTGGGAGCGCGCGCCAAACAAGGATGGCAACAGGGAGCCGCGCTGGTCTCCAGCCGGGCAAGCTATGAAATGGTGCAGAAATCTGCCATGTGTGGCGTAGAAATTTTGTTTGCTGTCTCGGCGGCAACCTCATTGGCCGTAGAGGTCGCACAGCGCTGCAATCTGACGCTGGTCGGCTTTTGTCGACCCGGACACGCGACGATCTACACGCATCCACAGCGTCTGAGCCAATAGGAGTCACACCAGCCGTTTGAAGTATGGCGGGTATAGATTAATTTGTTTTTACATAGTGCGATAATGATATAACCGTTTGTTATCATGAAGTAAAGCAATCTGTTTCACGACATCAGGCCGAGAATAATCATTTTCAATATCATTTAATTAACTATAATGAACGTATTGCTTACGCGGTACTAACAGCACAGTGCCGTAACATTCTTTTTACCATGGAGATGCTAAAATGAGTTATTCACTGCCATCGCTGCCTTACGCTTATGACGCACTGGAACCGCATTTCGACAAAGAAACGATGGAAATTCACCATTCCAAACACCATCAAGCTTACGTCAATAATGCTAATGCCGCGCTGGAATCTCTGCCTGAACTGGCTAAATTGTCTGTTGAAGAGCTGATTGCGCAACTGGACAAAGTCCCTGCGGAGAAAAAAGCTGCACTGCGTAACAACGCCGGTGGCCACGCTAACCACAGCCTGTTCTGGAAAGGCCTGAAAGTCGGCACAACGCTGGGTGGCGATCTGAAAGCCGCCATCGAACGCGATTTCGGCAGCGTTGATGCGTTTAAAGAAAAATTTGAGCAAGCAGCAGCAACCCGTTTCGGTTCTGGCTGGGCGTGGCTGGTTCTGAAGGACGACGGCAAACTGGCTGTCGTGTCTACGGCAAACCAGGACAGCCCGCTGATGGGTGAAGCTATCTCTGGCGCGTCTGGCTACCCTATCGTTGGTCTGGACGTATGGGAACACGCCTACTACCTGAAATACCAGAACCGTCGCCCGGATTACGCGAAAGCCTTCTGGAACGTGGTGAACTGGGACGAAGCCGCCGCTCGTTTCGCTAGCGCGAAAAAATAAAACGACTGGATGCCTGAAACCATCAGGTCTCTTTGTGTTTGAATATAAACTGGAATGGCAGCCTGTCATTCCAGTTTTTTATTATCTCCTCTCTCTTTTCTGTTCCCCTTTCCCACCTTAAGGCAACGCGTAAAGTTTCAGAGTAAAGTGCCGATATCTACTGCGGGTTTTTGTCATGAGGTTTTGCTTGGCAAGCGGTAATCCGGGATGCTAACACCGCTAATCAAGCGTGCATCGGGATAGTGAATTTGGCTCAATACGATATAGTGGTGGGATGTGATGGCTATGAATTTTGACAATCTAAAAGTCGGTAAAAAATTAGGATTAGGCTTTTTCCTGATTCTGCTGATGACCATGGTGATTGCCGGCGCGGGCATTATGCATATTAGCTCGCTGAAAGACAGCATTGATAAAGTTAATTTAAGCAACAATATTAATGACGAAATTAATCAGGCTAAATATTACCGCGCATTATACGGCGCCACCTATAATCCTGATGATATAAAAAACAATATTGAACACATTGCTAATGTCAGTAAACTCGCGGAAAAGGCAAAAGAATTTAACTGGCCAGAAAACGATGCCAAGAAAATAGCCAGTATCCCCACATTAATTACCAGCTATCAGGAAAAACAAAATAATTACATTAGTGCAGTGGAAAAAAAGGATGCCGTCAGAAAGCACTGGAATATTTCAACAACAGAAACACCACTACAACAGCTTAACGATCAATTAAAGATAGACAACAACAGCACTAACCTTCAGTTATTACTTGCCGACCTGAACCAGAAACTGATTACCGTTCGCTACCACCTTCGTGGCTTATTACTTGCTACCAATAAAGAATCCGAAGAAAAGCTGACGGATGCGATCAACGCGGCACAAACATCACTGACCTTCCTGTATCAAAGCCTGTCTGCCGAGCAACGTGAAACGCTGACCCCTGTTCTGACGATCATGAATAACTATGAAGAACAGATTCTGTCGTATATGCCAGCCTATCAGGAAGAAATGGCGCAGGCACAACAAATGCAGGTTGTCGCTGAACAGTTGAACGATGTCGCTAAATCTTTGCTTAGCAATCAACTGGTCGCCTCGCAGGACAGCATTCGCAATGCCACGCTGCAAATGGGCATCGCAGCATTGATTACGCTGCTACTTGGCCTGCTGATCTCCTGGTTCATTTCACGTCAGATCACCACACCGCTCGGCAACACATTGGACATGGCTGAAAAAATCGCCACGGGCGATCTCACCATGTCTATCAACACAACGCGTAAGGATGAACTGGGTCAGTTGATGAGTGCGATGTCGAAAATGAATGACAACCTGCACACCATGATCGATGACATTCGCGTCGGCGTCAGCCAGATTTCTAACGCCTCCGGCGAGATCGTCGCAGGTAATACCGATTTGTCGTCACGAACCGAGCAACAGGCTGCCGCCGTTGAACAAACGGCCGCTAGCATGGAGCAGCTCACTGCAACGGTGAAACAAAACGCAGATAACGCGCATCATGCCAACAAACTGGCTATCAGCGCCTCCCAAACCGCAAAACAGGGTGGTGAACAGGTGAATAACGTGGTGCAAACCATGACCGCGATTGAAAACAGCTCTAAACGTATCGCGGAGATCACGTCTGTCATCAATAGCATTGCCTTCCAGACTAACATTCTGGCATTGAATGCAGCGGTAGAAGCCGCCCGCGCGGGTGAACAAGGTCGTGGTTTCGCCGTGGTCGCCAGCGAGGTTCGTAATCTGGCGCAGCGCAGTTCGCAAGCCGCGAAAGAAATTGAAGGCCTGATCTCTGAATCGGTGAATCAGGTATCACACGGTGCAACGCTGGTCGGTAATGCGGGCAAAACAATGAATGATATCGTCACCTCTATCACGCAGGTGCATGACATAATGGGAGAAATTGCCACCGCATCGGATGAGCAAAGCCGGGGAATTAGCCAGGTTAGCCAGGCGATCGTTGAGATGGACAGCACCACTCAGCAAAACGCCGCGCTGGTTGAACAATCCTCTGCCGCAGCCGACTCGCTGGAAGAGCAAGCGAAACTGCTGAAACAGGCAGTGTCCGTGTTCCGTCTGGCAAACACGCAGCACGATGAGACGCCAGCCGGTATCGCTTTTACCCACCAAACGCATCGTCTGCATGCACCGCGCTAATCTCAAAAAGAGCGCCCCCCGGTAACGACAAAGCCCCTGTTAAACAGGGGCTTCATCACGAATCCATCACCAACATCTGCCAGCACCGAGAACAAACCTCAGAACGGTTTCGGCGCGTAGCCTGTCATCTCTTTTAAGCCCATCTCACGCCCCATTGCCGTCATCGGGTGCACCACGACTAAACCGCGCACGCTTTTCTTCAACGTGCCCATATCAGCCTGCTCTTTTTTGGTAATCGCACGGTTGAAAGGCAACTTCGCCAGTTTCTGCGCTTCTTTGCTGAGTTTCTGTTCTCTCACGTTACGCAGGCGCTCAATTTCAGCCGTTAGCTTCTCACAAGCCTCCAGATTCAGTGCGATGGCTTCAGCATCGCCTTGTGCCAGTAGCGTGGTTTGCTTATGCGTCAACTTATCCAATTGGTCGCTAAGGCGTTTGATCTCTGCTTTTTCCTGCTCTTTCATAAAAGATAACCTGTATAACGGGAGAATAATGCGAAGCACAGCATACCCGAAACGCCGGATTGACGCAGTGGCGTGATGCGGCAGAATGGGATTAAAACGCCTTTTTCAGACTGATTTTCGCGATCAGGGTGGTCAGGGATAATACCAGCGTGGAACGCACCATCTGCTGATAACGCTGCTGATGCATGTTCACCAGAAGCGGGTCTGCAGCGTCGGCTCCCGGCGGCAAAGCGGGTTCTGCGGGCAGTGCCGCAACGCAGTGCAGCTCGCCGATAGGCCCCAGAATCTCGTCATCGGTAAAACGATAATCTCGATCGTCATGCGTCAGCTCTTCGCCCAACGCCATTAACAGCTCCGCATCTTCATATTCTTTGCGGCTGATCATCCCCAGGCCATAAATCAGCTTCAGCCGCACGGAAAGGTCGCCCAGAGGACCGGTTCCTGTCATCAGGGGTTCGACGGCATATTTCACCGCATAGTCGTCTTTACGGAACACCTGCAACATCAAAATACTGACGGCTTCAGCCAGCAGATCAACGGCACGGAGCATAAAATCACGCACGGTCTTCCCTGAGTTCAACGCTTCCAGAACCCGGTTTTCAAACGCCTGTGTTTCTTCCATCGTCACTTCTCGACCCTTTAAACCCGCACACAGCATAGCTATCACGGTAGTATGCTTACCGACAGGTATGGCGATTCCCTCTCCGACGTCGCCTGTATAAATTATACCGTGTCAAAAAGACCACACCTGCCTGGTGACGAGACGCGCCGATTATTGCATGGCGTTATACACATTCACTGCTTGCGCGACAACCTCGCTGTTCGCATCCAGACCAGAAATTTGTACCAGCGCCGCCTGCGGCCCACGCGTACGAATTAGCTCAGCCAGCTCCAACGCCTGTGGATCCTGTTCGCTACGATAATGCATCGCAGCCGCAATACCGATAATCAGGTTGTCATGCGGCAAATGGTACTCCAGCGTGCCAAGCAGCGGCTTGATCAGGCGGTCGCCCGCACTCAGCTTACGCAGCGGCTGACGGCCAACGCGTTCCACATCATCATGCAGATGAGGATTTTCAAAGCGGCTGAGAATCTTGTTGATATAAGCCGCGTGCTTATCCGCATCAAAACCGTAGCGCTTGATGAGAACCGCACCGCTCTCTTCCATGGCACCTTTGACCACGGCTCTGACTTGTGGGTCAAGAATCGCCTCGCGAATTGTTTGATGACGTGCCTGCTGCCCGAGATAAGCCGTAATCGCATGACCGGTGTTAAGCGTGAAGAGCTTACGCTCGACAAACGCCATCAGGTTATCGGTCAACTCCATACCGGGAATCGCTGGCGGCTCGCCGCAGAACTGATTTTTATCGACAATCCATTCACTGAAGGTTTCTACCGTCACTGCCAGCACATCATCGCTGCCCGCTTCAGAAGGTGGAACAATGCGATCCACGGCAGAATCCACGAACCCTACATGCTCGACGACCCACTCCTGATGGCCTTCTGGCAGCAGTTTCAGCACATGCTGTTTTAACTGGCTGGTGCCACGCACCATATTTTCACAGGCAATAATGTTCAATGGCCGGATATTGCCATCTTCATGACGTTTAACCAGCCCCTGAGCGATAGCGCCGGCGATTTTTTCCAGAATTTGCGGCCCCACTGCGGTTGTCACCAAATCAGCCACGGCAATCAGCGCCACCGCATCCTGACTACCGCTGTGAACGGCGCTCACATTACTGACGGTATCAATTTGGGTGCTATCACCAACAATCCGTACTATGTAATGCTTACGACTGTTCAAGGCATCCAACACTGGCTGACTGACGTCTGCAAATGTTAATTCGACGTTGGCATCCGCCAATAATTTACCAATAAATCCGCGACCAATATTACCTGCGCCAAAATGTAATGCTTTCATGAGACATAACCTTAATAAAACATAAAAAGAGGCCGCCCGAAGGCGGCACAAATGCAATCAATCAGGCACTCTTTTTACCGGAGAGTAAGTCGAGAACTTCCTGAACATCCTGAGTGTGCGCCAGACGTTCAATAACGGCATCATCATCCAGCGCATTCGTCAGGCTAGTGATGACTTGGATATGTTCGTTATTACGCGCCGCGATACCGATCACCAAACGCGCCACCTCATCGTCGTCATCGCCAAAGCGCACGCCTTCGGGGTATTGGCAGAACACCACGCCCGTTTTCAGCACGCGGTCTTTCGCTTCAATCGTACCGTGCGGTACGGCAATCGATTCGCCCAGATAGGTGGAAGTCAGCTTTTCGCGTTCCAGCATCGCCGCAACATACTCCGGCTCAACATAGCCGCCTTTTACCAGTTGCTCACCAGCGAAACGGATTGCCTGCTCTTTTTCTGTCGCATGTTGATTCAGAAACACATTGCCAGCGCCAAGTTGGAACAGATTCGTCTGCGTGTCAGCGACCACAGGCTCGGGTGTCGCGACAGGTTCAGGCTTCGCTGCACCCTGTGCTGCCGCAAGACGAGCCACCAGATCGCTATACAAGCCGCTATCCAGGAAGTTGGTCAGAGAAATATGCTGCGCCTGCGGCGCGTGGCGCATGGCACGTTCCGTCAGATCGCGGTGCGTAATCACCAGATCGACATCATCCGGCAGACTGTTGATCGCACTGTTGGTCACCGAAACATTCGTCAGCCCGGCATCCTGCACTTTCTTACGCAGCACCCCAGCGCCCATTGCGCTGGACCCCATACCCGCATCACAGGCTACGATGATTTTGCGCACGGTGCTCATGTCGCCGCTCACCCCACTGTGTGTTGCGGCTCCTTTAGAAGAGGCTTTCATTTCCTGCATGCGGCGCGTGGCATCGCTCAGGTCTTCTTCTTTTTGCTTGGTGCTTTTCAGCAGAATTGCCGACACAATGAAGGACACGGCGAAAGCCGCGCCAATAGCCGCGAGGTTAGCGAAGTAAGCGCCTTTTGGCGTCATCGCCAACACCGCAAGGATGGAGCCGGGAGACGCAGGAGAAACCAACCCCCCACCAAGCACGCTCAGCGTAAACACGCCGGTCATCCCCCCCAGAATCACCGCGATAATCAGGCGCGGATTCATCAACACGTAAGGGAAATAGATTTCGTGGATCCCGCCGAGGAAGTGAATTATCGCCGCGCCCGGCGCTGACTCTTTGGCGTTACCACGACCAAAGAACATATACGCCATCAGTACGCCCATACCCGGGCCTGGGTTCGCTTCGATCAGGAAGAAAATAGATTTGCCGGTTTCCGTCGCCTGCTGAATACCCAGTGGTGAGAAGATACCGTGGTTAATGGCGTTGTTCAGGAACAGGATTTTCGCCGGTTCAACAAAGATGGAGGTAAATGGCAGCAGGTTGTTTTGTACCATCAGGTTAACGCCGGAAGCCAGCACCTGAGAGAAGAGTTCGACCAGCGGGCCAATCGCCAAAAATGACAGAATTGCCAACAACATACCGATAATACCGGCAGAGAAGTTGTTGACCAGCATTTCAAAGCCGCTCTTGATTTTACCGTCGACCATGCGGTCAAAACGCTTGATCGCCCAGCCGCCCAATGGACCAACGATCATGGCACCGAGGAACATCGGGATATCCGTCCCGACGATCACACCCATTGTGGTAATCGCACCTACTACGCCGCCACGCTCACCAAATACCAGACGTCCACCGGTATAGCCAATCAACAATGGCAGCAAATACGTAATCATCGGCCCGACGAGCTTCGCCAATGTTTCATTAGGGATCCAACCGGTAGGGATAAACAGCGCGGTAATAATACCCCAGGCGATAAAGGCACCAATATTGGGCATGACCATATTGCTGAGGAAGCGACCAAAGTTTTGTACTTTGATCTTAATATCTGGTGAAAGCATAAAAACACACCCCTATTGAAACGCGCTGACAATAAGAGCGCGTGGTAATTATCGTGAGACAGCGTGGCAATATGTGTTAGTCGCAGCGATGGTTAGCAACAACGACCGACAGTCTTATTTTTACCGGGTTATCGGCGGCTACCGAAACCGCGGCTGTTATAAACATATCGGTTATCAAAACACCGATTGCTTCCGTCAGTATTACTGTATGCAGGGCGGACTCTAACATGCCGTTTTCATACCGCAACTCCGCGGCGAAAACGTGACAAAAATCACACAAACACCCTACACCAACAACACAAATAGGTGATTTCCTTCACAAAAAACCATGAAAATTGAAAAACTCATGAGGCTGGCAGACCAATACAGCTCTTTATATGTGATATAAGTCACACTTTTATGTGGCGGGTTTGTTTTATTTATGTGATATCTATCACAATTTATTTTCACCTCTTCCTCAGCAAACACCCCTTAGGCAGAATGCCGACTCAGCGTACTAAATCACTCCCACAAGGGAACATGATGCCATCAGGGATAATTCACCCCATTTACTCCTCTGAGCGCATTCATTAAATTCTGCTGCTGAACAGGTAATGCCGCCACCATGTTGTTATATTGCGCCACCTGCTGTGGCGTACGGAATTGCACAGCGGCACCAGTAAACACCGCTTGATCGCCCTGAGCCTGAAGGAAATCACCGATCTGAGTCAGGCTCTGCGCGAAGGCAATTGCATTCGGGATCGCGGGCAATAGCGCATTGGTCGGCTGTATTACCGTGCGCGCATACAACCGCTCATAGGGTATCTGCACGTCTTCAGGCTGCTTCAGCATGCGATGGGCATTGTCTGCCTGCACTTTTGCCGCCTGTACATGCTGGCTCAGCAGGTTCATTGCGCCGATAGATTGCCGAAGGTCATTACGTTGCGTCAGATAGTCGTTAGGGACGCGGATGCGGGAAATTTGCCCCAGCATCGGTGTCAAACTACCGGACACCGCCTGATTAAACTGCTGAGAAAAAGTGGATAAAATCGCATAATCGTTGGTAAAGTTGCCAAAACTCTTCTTTTGCTCTTCCGTTAAAGTCGGCAGTTTCCCATCCTGTTGCGACTGGACGCTTTGCAGGAACGCAATGAATGCCTTCCGCTGCTCGGCTTCACTGTCACCACAAGCGGCAAGCTGCCATACCGCCAACATAACCAGAACTGGCAGCAGCCAGCGTGAACGGTACATCATCAGCCTTCTCATTCCCTACTCCTGTTATGCTCACTGCCCTGCCAACCGTGCTTTATGCGGAAAAAACACGTCAGCGACGGATTTTCCATGACAAGATTTTCTACGACATAAGCATAGTCGAATCAGGCTGGCTGTGCAGAAAAAGGCCAGGTCCGACAACGAATACCAATGGCTTACGCATCGAGATCCCCAAGGCGACCACAGGATTTTACCTACCGAATAGGCTGTCGATGCGAGTCATGACAGCAAGATGGGACGTTTGCAACGCGGAAAAAATAACCCCCGCACAGGAGAACCTATTCGGGGGCTGGGAGGAAGGTGACGCTATCGCCGTTATTGCAGGACGGAAATATCCGCAACCTGCAAGAACAATTCACGCAGTTGGCTTAGCAACGTCAGGCGGTTCACCCGCACCTGCTCGTCTTCTGCCATTACCATCACCTGATCGAAGAACGCATCAACCGGCTCACGTAATGAGGCCAGCTCAACCAACGCTTCCTGATAGCGACCCTCAGCAAACAGCGGCGTCAGTTTGTCGCGCAGCACGACCAGGTGCGTTGCCAGCGTAATTTCCGCCGCGTCTTTCAATACAGCAGCGTTGACGCTCTCATTCAGCGTATCAGTAGACTTCGCCAGAATGTTGGAAACGCGCTTGTTCGCCGCTGCCAGTGCCGCTGCCGCATCCAAAGAACGGAAGTGGCTAACCGCTTTCACGCGGGCATCGAAATCCGCCGGACGGGTTGGGCGACGCGCCAATACCGCCTGAATGGTATCCACGCTATGGCCTTCTTCCTGATACCAGGCGCGGAAACGACCGAGCATAAACTCAATCACGTCATCCACAGCGTTGGTGTTGGTCAGCTTGGTGCCATATAAACGCACCGCTTCTTCGATCAGCGTCTGCAAATCGAGCGGCAAGCGTTTCTCGACGATGATGCGCAGTACACCGAGGGCAGCACGACGCAGTGCAAACGGGTCTTTATCGCCTTTCGGATGTTGGCCAATCCCAAAAATCCCCGCCAGCGTATCCATCTTATCAGCAATCGCCAGCGCACAGGCCACCGCAGAAGATGGCAGTTCATCACCCGCAAAGCGCGGCTGATACTGCTCATTCAGCGCAACGGCAACATCTTCCGCTTCACCATCGTGGCGCGCATAGTGCATCCCCATCACGCCCTGCGTGTCGGTGAATTCGAACACCATGTTGGTCATCAGGTCACATTTAGACAGCAGCCCCGCACGCGTCGCGTGATTCACATCTGCGCCAATCTGGCCAGCAACCCAGCCAGCCAGCGCCTGAATGCGGTCGGTTTTGTCGCGCAATGAACCCAACTGCTGCTGGAATAAAACGGTTTCCAGACGCGGCAGGTGATCTTCCAGCCGCTTCTTGCGGTCAGTATTGAAGAAGAACTCAGCGTCAGCTAAGCGCGGGCGCACCACTTTTTCGTTACCGGAAATAATCTGCTGGGGATCTTTGGATTCGATGTTGGCAACAAAAATGAAATGTGGCAGCAGATTGCCGCTGTTGTCATAAACAGGGAAATACTTCTGGTCACCTTTCATGGTGTAAACCAGCGCTTCAGACGGCACCGCGAGGAATTTTTCTTCAAATTTTGCGGTCAGCACCACTGGCCATTCCACCAGTGAGGTGACTTCCTCCAGCAGGCTGTCGCTCAGATCGGCATTGCCACCAATCTTGCGTGCAGCTTCTTCCGCATCCGCTTTGATTTTGGCTTTACGCGCATCGTAGTCGGCAACGACTTTACCGCGTTCCAGCAGAATCTGCGGATACTGTTCGGCAGTATCGATGGTAAATTCCGCTTCACCCATAAAGCGGTGACCGCGAAGCGTACGAGCGGAATCGATACCCAACACCTGGCCGGGGATCAGTTCTTCACCCAGCAGCATTGTCACCGTGTGTACCGGACGCACAAACTGCGTGTCTTTATCGCCCCAGTGCATCAGTTTTGGAATCGGCAGCTTTGATAAAGCGGTGCTGACCATGCCAGCCAGCAGCGCCTGCGCCTGCTCGCCTTTTGCGTGAGCGCGATACAGCAGCCACTCGCCTTTGTCGGTCGTCAAACGTTCGGCTTGCTCAACGGTGATGCCACAGCCACGCGCCCAGCCTTCTGCCGCCTTGGTCGGCTTGCCTTCGGCATCAAATGCTTGCGCAATCGCCGGCCCCCGTTTTTCTACTTCACGATCGGGCTGGGAAGCGCTCAAGCGCGCCACTTTCAACGCCAGACGGCGCGGCGCGGCGAACCAGCTTACGTCACCGTGTGCCAGATTGGCGGCATCCAGCTCCGCCGTGAAATTAGCGGCAAAGGATTCTGCCAGATTACGGAGAGCCTTCGGCGGCAGCTCTTCCGTGCCAATTTCCACCAGAAAAGTCTTGTCAGTCATGGCTGCCTCTTAGCTCTCTTTCTTATGACACATCGGGAAACCCAGCGCCTCACGCGAGGCATAATAGGCTTCCGCAACCGCTTTGGTCAGGGTACGAATACGCAGAATGTAGCGCTGGCGCTCGGTAACCGAGATCGCTTTACGCGCGTCCAGCAGGTTAAAGCTGTGCGCCGCTTTCAGAATGCGTTCGTAAGCCGGTAAAGGCAGCGGTTTTTCCAGCGCCAGCAGGTGCTGCGCCTCTTTCTCGTATTGCTCAAAACAACTGAACAGGAAATCCACATCAGCATGTTCAAAGTTGTAGGTCGACTGCTCAACTTCGTTTTGATGGAATACATCACCGTAGGTCGTTTTCCCTAACGGGCCATCGCTCCAGACCAGATCGTAAACGCTGTCAACACCCTGAATATACATTGCCAGACGTTCCAGACCGTAAGTGATCTCGCCGGTCACGGGTTTGCACTCCAGACCGCCCACCTGCTGGAAGTAGGTAAACTGCGTCACTTCCATACCGTTCAACCAAACTTCCCAGCCCAGACCCCAGGCACCCAGCGTTGGGTTTTCCCAGTTATCTTCTACGAAGCGGATATCGTGAATGGTCGGATCCATACCCAGCTCTTTCAGAGAACCGAGATACAGTTCCTGAATATTGTCCGGCGATGGCTTAATGACGACCTGAAACTGGTAATAGTGCTGTAAGCGGTTCGGGTTTTCGCCGTAGCGTCCATCAGTCGGGCGACGAGAGGGTTGCACATAGGCAGCCGCCATGGGTTCTGGCCCCAGCGCCCGAAGGCAGGTCATAGGATGTGAAGTGCCTGCGCCGACTTCCATGTCCAATGGTTGAACAATGGTGCAGCCCTGACGAGCCCAATAATCCTGTAATGTCAGGATCAGGCCCTGGAAGGTCTTGGTATCAAACTTTTGCATGTTGGATTCGCGCACGATACAAGTGGATTTATAAGGAATGCGCCAGTATACCCTCTGACCGCAAGATATACAGCCAGAATGCGGCAACAAGTGCAAATCCCCGTCATCATCGTTCAAATTTCAGGATCAGCTTGAAAAAACGGTTTGCAACATCTTCAGGCTCAGCAGCAACAGCAGCGCGGCAAAAGCTTTTTTCAACGTCGCGACAGGCAGACGGTGCGCCAAACGTGCTCCGACAGGCGCGGTAAAAAAGCTAACGGCAGAAATCAGGAGAACAGCGGGCAAGGAAACATAGCCGACGCTGTAGTCAGGTAGTCCGGTCGCAGACCAGCCGTTAATCATGTAGCCCAGCGCGCCGGACAACGCGATCGGTAGCCCAACCGCTGCGGATGTACCAATCGCCTGCTGGATGCGCACGTTACACCACGTCAGGAATGGCACCGTAAGTGACCCGCCGCCGATAGCGACCAGCGCCGAAATACTGCCAATCACCAAGCCTGCGAACGAAACGCCTGCCGTACCAGGCAACTGACGCTGCGGTTTTGGCTTGATATTCAGCACCATTTGCAGCGAAACATAAGCCATAAAGCAGGAGAAAAAGATCGCCAACGCCCGCGTCGGCAACAGCGTCGCCAGCCAGGTGGCCGCAAATGTCCCGATCAAGATGGCAGGCGTAATCCGAATGACTACCGGCCAAAGCACCGCCTGATGTTGATGATGCGTGCGCAGACTGGAAATTGCCGTGACGACAATCGCCGCCATTGACGTTCCCAATGCCAGGTGTACCAAATGAGTATTATCTACACCCTGTACAGCAAACAGCGCCGTCAGCACTGGCACCATAATGCCGCCGCCGCCAATGCCCAATAGCCCCGCCATAAACCCCACCACCGCGCCTAATGCCAGATAGGCTGCTATCCACTCCACTGCCATTCCGCGTACCCCTGTCTCTACTTTCTTATGATCGATTAAACAGCCTTACGCTAATGAATCGTCTTGAGCTGTTGGCAAAAACATTATTCACAATTCCACGACGACTTTCCGCTTCATTCGCAAGCGACATGTCATATTTGCGAGCACACCCGCAAAACACTGGTTGCCTATACAGCACTATAAGTGCCATGATCACACCACATTGTGGCTGACCGCCTTACCGTGAACAGCATTACCCAAAAATAGTGTGTGCGTTCAAACACCAACGGCACAACCGAATCAGGAGAAAAACATGCAACGCTGCGACTGGGTGACACAAGACACCTTATATCAGGATTATCACGATAACGAGTGGGGAAAACCCTGCACCGATGGCCAGAAACTGTTTGAGTTACTCTGTCTGGAGGGTCAGCAAGCGGGGCTTTCCTGGATCACCGTTCTGAAAAAACGTGAACACTATCGTCGTTGCTTCCACCAATTCAATCCTGAGCAAGTGGCGAAAATGACGCAAGATGACGTGGAACGGCTGATGCAAGACAGCGGCATTATCCGCCATCGCGGGAAAATTGAGGCGATTATCACCAATGCAAAAGCGTGGGTGGCGATGGAAGCTCAGGGGGAGAGCGTTTCGCACTTCATCTGGTCTTTTGTCGGGCATCAACCGCGTCTCAATCATCCCGCCTCGCTTGCAGAGGTGCCCGCCACAACAGACGTTTCAGAAGCCCTGTCAAAAGCCCTGAAGAAACGCGGCTTCAAATTTATCGGTTCTACCATCTGTTATGCCTTCATGCAGGCGGGCGGATTAGTCAACGACCATGTTATCGGCTGCTTCTGTCATCAGAAAAGCGCGTCATGATTCGCCCTTACTGCGATCTCGATCTCACAGCGCTGATCATGTCGTGGCCGCGCCTGTATGCGCGCGATAAGCGATTGTTGATTTCCACGCCCCTGTTCATCACATCAATTGTGCAAAAAACCCATTAATCGTGATTAACCTTGGGCAGGAGCAGGGGCAGTATCGCTTGCAGTCTCCCGCCAGCTACGCGATTATTCGGTGAGCTATTTCGACGTTAACTTCCTTAATCTGCTGGAGTTTGTGATGAAACCTAGCGTTATCCTGTATAAAAAAGTGGCTGACGATCTGCGTGCCCGTTTGGATCACCACTTCACCGTTACTGAACTTGATGCCTTTCCCTCCCCCGACCATCCAGCCCTGGCAACAGCAGAAGGCCTCATCGGTTCCGGTGGTAAAGTCGATAAAGACTTCCTGCAACACGCCCCACGTTTACGCGCGGCCTCCACTATTTCTGTCGGTTACGATACCTTTAACGTCGATGACCTGAATGAGAAAGGGGTTATTCTCATGCATACCCCAACGGTGCTGACGGAAACCGTGGCGGATACGGTGCTGGCACTGATGCTCGCCAGTGCGCGTCGGGTCGTGGAAGTGGCTGAGCGGGTTAAAGCGGGCGAATGGAAAGGCGGTGTCGATAGCGACTGGTTTGGCACAGACGTTCACCATAAAACTATCGGTATTCTGGGAATGGGACGCATCGGCATGGCGGTGGCACAACGTGCTCACTTTGGTTTCAGCATGCCGGTACTGTACAACGCCCGCCGTCATCATGCTGAAGCGGAAGAGCGCTTTAATGCCCGACACGGCGATCTCGATACGCTACTGGCCGAGTCTGATTTCCTCTGTATTACTCTGCCGCTCACCGCGGAAACTCACCATCTCATTGGCCGCGAGCAGTTGGCAAAAATGAAGCCCAGCGCCATTTTGATTAATATCGGTCGTGGTGCCGTCGTAGATGAAGAAGCGCTGACTGAAGCGCTGGTGAAAGGGACAATTCAGGCCGCAGGTCTGGATGTTTTTGTCAAGGAACCCTTGCCCGTCGATTCTCCATTGCTGGATTTACCTAACGTGGTAGCACTACCACATATCGGTTCTGCCACACATGAAACCCGCTACGACATGGCCACCTGTGCCGTCGATAACCTGATTGCCGCCCTGAGTGGTCAGGTAAAAGAAAACTGTGTGAATCCGCAGGTTTTGAAATAGGCAGAGATCATCATTGCTAAGCGTTTGCTTGCACAACGCCCTTCACGCTCCAGCCACAATGCTTTCTGCGTTGCTGGAGACGTGCAGGTCAGGAGCGATGTGGAAAGCTGATTTTTTAAATCTTACACTCACCCTGATAATGCATTGCATGGCCAATACGCGAGATAAGTGTATGTCCAAGGTTATTATCCCAATTGAAGCTGTTTTGCAGAACAACCACCGCAATACGATTTTGCCGATCTAACCCGATATAACTTGAATAACCGCCAATATATCCCACCTGATAGGTAATATGTTGTGTGCCGATTTCATCGGTGATCCAGGCAATATTGGCAGCCTGTTTGGTACGGTTGTAATACGTCTTCATTGAATCGTTTATCGCTTCATCCAGCGCGCCATATCCCGTCGGATAAATATGCGCACGGGCAAACTTCAACAGGTCATTAGCACTGGTGTACAAACTGGCGGCACCTACCATATTGGAAGAAAAATGCCAGTCAGGTATCGGCTTACCGCGCATAATAAATTTGGGCTGATCGCCAGCGTGGCCAATTGCTCGGTAGGGAAAGTGCGTTAATTTTTGCGGGGTAAAACTGGTATTTTCCAGTTTTAGAGGCTCGATGATCGCTTCATTAATCAACCGATCAATGGATTGCCCCGTTTTCAGTTGTAAGACATACCCCAGAATGGCATAACCAAGATTCGAATACGTCGGGGTTGGATTGGTCGGCACCGTAAAGTCAGCCAAATAATCCAATACTCTGTCATCATCCAGTAGAGTATAGAAATTATTTCCAGTGAATAGATACTCGGCAAACAGCCCCAGCATCTGCATATCCATCATCTGACGGGGTAAACCCGAAGTATGGGTAACCAACTGTAATAACGTAATCTTTTTTGCGCTATCGCTGAGGATAATCTGACTGGGCAGGAGTTCTTCAAGCGTATTTTCCCAACGCAATATGCCTCGCTTTACCAGAATGCCCGTCGTTTCTGCCATAAAGCCTTTACTCACGGATCCAACGGCAAACAGGGTATCTCCCGTAATGGGATAGCGGTGATCGCTATTATCCGTAAAACCATATCCCCAACTGCGCATCGTTCCATCAGCAGTTAACACGCCGACCACCAGACCCGGTATCGCTTTTTGTTTAAGGAAAGGAACAGCCAGACGATCAACCTCTGCGGTTAAATCTTGATTGCAGACAAGCCGCAGCGCATCGGCATCCGATTCATCAATGGACATATTCGATAATGTACTACACCCTGAAAGCATCAATAATGCTATAGCACCCAGTGCAAATCGAAAGCGTAAACGCATAATAAAGATATCTTAAATTGGATATACGGGCGTTAAATTTTGTCGATCTTAAAAGCTCCGAACAAAAAGCACTATAAATATATTCATATCCTAAGTAATTTGAGTTTCAGGAAAAAACGTTAACGCTTTGAACAATGTGCCGTGTTAGCCCTTTAGGACGATGCTCAGTCCGTCCACCGTAGCCGTTTGATGGCAGAAGACTCTCCCACCGCCCGTGCGTAAACGCTTGACGCGCCGTTACCCGTTCCCACACGCGGTAACCTGTGTGATCTGGGCAAAAGGGGAAGCGCCCAACGTCACGCAGCCTGCTTTTGGTACTTCAAAGAAAGCCTGCACCGATGGCGGAGTTCGCTCAGTTTGAGGCTGGTCTGGAGTCACTGTGCAACACAAAATCGATCGTTGCCTGCTGTCATTCCTGTGGTATAACGATTACGTATCATTTCTTATCTTACGGAATGACTAATCATCATAATTATTTTAACTAAAATAAATAATTTCTTAGCATCGAAAAAAATCAAATCTATAATTAACAGGACTTACTTCCCCGTTATGTTAAACATAGGCATATGGATAATAGAAATCGAACCTAATACCGGGTTCATAATAAATAGGAATACATTATGTCTAACCAATACAGCGTTGAATTTATCAACAAATCAAGTAATTCAGGTAATGTGGCAATTTTCCAAAAAGCACCAGATCAAAAGGCAAGAAATATTTTCTCGCTAGCATGGTTCAGCAAATTTGTTAATCCAAATGTGCATGAAACGTTTCGCTGGAATATCGATTATTCTTTCGTCTGGTCAGATACGGGAGAAGTCAAACCTGGCGTTATTTTTGAAGGTGGTGAAGAAATTCCTGCCGACCTTCAATCAGCCAATACCATTTTATTGGATTACAATGGAGGATACTTCTTTGGCCCAACATCATTCACTGGTCAAGCTGGTTCACTCTATATTGATGAAAGCGGTAATGTTCCACTCAAACAGGCCGCAGTTGGTATCGGAATGAGCAATTCAGGGACGTTTGTCCAAGCCGTACAACCCAATTTGCATATTGAGTTTATTCCACATCCTTCCTACTGGATTGTATTCGGTAACTATGAAGAAGGTGAAATTCTGGATATCGAGCAAATCAGCGATGCCGTTGAATTAGTGTTTGAACCCAATATTTACAACGTTGTCGCTACACTGCAACAAAACAATACCTGGGTTGTTTCCTGATCCAGCAATCGGAAGGCAGGTAGGTTCCTGCCTTCCTCACTTTATCTTTTGGAGAAATAATATGTCTGACATTTATATCATCGATAAAGGTGTACAAAGCGGCCCTTTCAATCAGTTTGAGGCAGAAAAGGAATTAGAAAATTATCTTGAAAAGCACCGCTACGCCAATATGAAGCAAGCGATGAATGACGTTACATTTGGAAAAGGAAAAGCGACGGGCAGCTACACTTATGACGACCATTACGTGCTACATGCCTCTTCTGGCAATAGTCAAAAAAGCGTAAGTATATTTTTCTACCATACCGAAACAGGTTATTATCTGATCGCAATGGGAGAACATACAACCTCAGCGTCTTATCTATTAAGTGATTTTGGACAAAAATCCGGAGATTTCAAATTCGGTAAGACCATTAGTCTTTAACAATAAGTGATAAATAAAAAGCATCCAAATTGTGTTGGATGCTTTTTATTTATCAACGATATTCATGGAGCCTTTATTTACATACTGCTTTCTTGATATTAGCCACTTGTCTTACGCCAAGATTGTATATTTTAGCAACTTCCGTCCGAGATTTTCCTCTATCTAATAAACTGATAATTTCACGATTGCGTAACTGCCTGTCAATACTTTTAGCATGAGGGACATCAATACTTAAACCACCAAATTCCTGGCATAATCTTTCGACAGAACTCCCATTAATGTCTACACAAAAACATTTCGGTGATTTCGGAATATATTTACACTGACCACCGAATAATTTTGAAAAGATATAAGCATCCTCCAACCCCATAATATCAATTAACTCCTGGAATTGTTCAGGTAACTTTTTTATATCGAGTCCATAGAAAAAACCATTAAGTGCTGTACTTTCTTTATAGCTCATAGAATCATTCCTTGTGTTGTTCCTGTGATTTGGATGAAATCACATTTACAACAATCAAACGATGGGGAAACAATTCATGCTATAGATTATTTTTATCTTCAAGACAAGCGGCCGTATGGCTCTCTTCATCAGTAACAATGAAAATGACAAAACATCCTATTTTTGTAAATAACGATGAGTAATAAAAATAACTCTCTTGAGATGGAATTTTTAATTACCAATGAATTAAATTCCAACAAAACCATTAGAGTTATATTTATTAACATTTAATCCAACTGTGTTTAAAATAATACGTTATCTATTTATTGACGCAAAATCAGGACTTAGCACACTGGACAAGTACTATTTGAACAAATCAACTAGGCCATGTGCTTTCCCGCATACAAAAAGGCTGGCTAAATAGTTCACTATTCAACCAGCCTATTTTCGTTTTCCCAAAAGGCAGTCAGATATGCTTCTCTACATCATTACCGCATCGTGACAAACTCTTCCGAGGCAGTCGGATGAATGGCGACGGTGTTGTCGAAGTCTTTCTTGGTCGCGCCCATTTTGACGGCGACGGCGAAGCCTTGCAGCATCTCATCCATACCAAAGCCGATACCGTGGATGCCGACGATTTTTTCTTCTTTACCCACGCAGACCAGCTTCATGCGGCACGGCTGGCGGTGCTGCGTGACGGCGGTGTACATCGCGGTAAAGGCAGATTTGTAAACTTTCACCTGATCGTCGCCGTACTGCTCACGCGCCTGCGGCTCGGTCAGCCCGACCGTGCCAATCGGCGGGTGGCTGAAGACGACAGTCGGGATGTTGCTGTAATCCAGATGCTCGTCCGGCTTGTTGTTAAACAGACGTTCAGACAAACGACGCCCCGCAGCCACGGCAACCGGCGTAAGCTCGACGGCACCGGTGTTATCACCTACGGCGTAAATACCGGGAACGTTGGTGTTCTGGAATTTATCGACGTTGATGTAGCCTTTGTCATTCAACTCCACGCCCGTCACGCTCAGATTCAGATTATCCGTCGCCGGTTCACGACCAATCGCCCAAATCAGGCAATCGACGGTGTGTGACTGACCATTTTCCAGTTCCAGCGTCAGGCTGCCATCCGCGTTCTTCACAATCGCTTTTGGGATCGACTCGGTATGCAGCGTCGGCCCTTCGGTGTTCATCACTTCTACCAGCGTATCGACAATCAGCGGATCAAAGCTGCGCAGCGGCGCGTGTTTGCGCACAAACAGGTGGGTTTCAGAACCCAGCCCGTTCAACACCCCGGCAATTTCCACTGCGATATAGCCAGCCCCTATAATTGCGGTACGCTTCGGCAACGCTTCCAACTCAAAGAAGCCATCGGAATCAATGCCGTATTCTGCACCGGGAATATCAGGGTGAACCGGACGCCCACCCGTCGCAATCAGGATATGGTCAGCCGTGATTTTCTCACCGTTCACTTCCACCGTGTGCGCATCGATAAAGCGGGCAAAACCGTGGATAACATCGACCTTATTCTTGCCAAGAACGTTGTCATAGGACTGGTGGATGCGATCGATGTAGGCGCTACGGTTCTTCACCAGCGTGCCCCAGTTAAACTGGTTCACCGTAGTATCAAACCCGTAATCCGGCCCGTACTGATGGATCGCTTCGGCAATCTGTGCGGCATGCCACATCACTTTCTTCGGCACGCAGCCAACGTTGACGCAGGTGCCGCCCAGATATTTTGCCTCGATCAACGCACATTTTTGTCCATACATCGCCGCGCGGTTAATAGACGCGATACCGCCGCTGCCGCCGCCAATAGCAAGATAGTCATAGTGTTTGGTCATCAGTGTATCCATGCTTAAGTGAATAAAATTTGCCTAGAGTGTAACGCCAGAGCCATACGCCCAATAAAGGTTATGCCTATGGTTGCGATAGGAAAAACCGAGCACATCGCCTACCGCAATTGTGCGTATTACTCCGGTACGATTTGCTCCACCAGCGTATGGCCAGTGCCTTCCGGCACCAGCACGCTATGCAACCACGGCAGCACGCTCTTCATCTGCGCTGCCAGCTTCCACGGCGGGTTAATCACAATCATGCCGGACGCCGTCATGCCGTAGCGATCGCTGTCCGGCAGCACCGCCAGTTCAATTTGCAAAATGTTGCGAATGCCCGTCGCTTCCAGCTCTTTCAGCATGCGTTTAATGTGCTGACGCAGCACCACCGGATACCACAGCGCAAATACGCCGGTGGCAAAGCGTTTGTGCCCTTCCTGAATCCCTCTGACCACGGCCTGATAGTCGGTTTTCAACTCATACGGCGGGTCGATCAGCATAAAGCCGCGGCGGGACAGCGGCGGTAACTGTGATTTCAACTGCTGATAACCATCGTCACGCAACACTTTGGTGCGTGCATCTTTCTGAAATTCATTACGCAGCAGCGGGAAATCGCTGGGGTGCAGTTCGGTCAGATGCAGCTTATCCTGCTCACGCAGTAGCTGGCGCGCAATCAGCGGAGAACCGGGGTAATAGCGCAACTGTCCGTTGTGGTTATAGGTACGCACCGCCTGCATATAAGGCTCGAGTTCAGCCGGAATATCGTCACGCTGCCAGATTTTCGCGATGCCATCCAGATACTCCCCGGTGCGTTCGGCGTGTTCGCCGCTGAGCTGATAGCGACCCGCCCCCGCGTGGGTATCCAGATACAGGAAAGGTTTTTCTTTCTCTTTCAGGGCAGTGATGATCAGGCTCTGAACGGTGTGTTTCAGCACGTCGGCGTGATTGCCGGCATGGAAACTGTGGCGGTAACTTAGCATGCTTACTTTCCGGTGAGGTTTTTATAAATAACATTGATTAGCTGACAGTATAACCGCCTGCGGCAGAAAATATCCCATCAAACGCTTCATGCTGCGAACCACATTCAGAAACGCGTCTTCTTACGCTGTTCATCGTTGAAATAGGGTGCGCGGAGATCGATATCCATCGGCAGAGGAGCATCTTGCGGGTGCATGATGCTGCAACTCCTTATCAGCCGGTCTCACAGAGCGGATTCAGGAATATTTTTCAACAGATCTGGTGAGTGATAAATAAGCGTTATATTATAAAATATATAACGAATATTCACGGAGCACTACGATGGGAAACCATTTTGAGCGGGGTGTCCTCGCCGGGTTGAAATCCGTCAGCCCAAAATCCACCCACGACATCCATCCCTACTGCTACGATTATCGGCGTGGCTATATCTGTGGCTATGCCCACCATCTGGCGGAAACCAAAGGCGACCGCCAGCAGGCTGCTTTCGAAGCTGGGTTATTATCACGCCGCTACGGGCTGGAACGGGAGAGGGTCGCAGAGTTCTTTACTGAACAAGGCAACCCATATGCAGTTCGGTTTTTTTATGCGGGCTATGATGCGCATACAACAGGTTAGCGGATGCCGATTAGCGGTACACTTCCCATAACTCGAAGCTAGTGGGGGATCGTGATAGCGAACTCCCCTCCTCTCTGCCATTGATTTTCACAGCGCTTGACCCCATCTTAGTAAGTAATCCGCAGTCGATATCCGCCTTGCCGCATGTCTCTCTTCAACGGATTGCCCGCAGCGGCAAGAGGAAGAATCGTTCGGCAACGAGATCACCCACAATTATCAGGACGGCACCATGACCAATCCATTACTGACCTCATTTACCCTGCCCCCGTTCTCCAGCATCAAAACGGAAGATATTGTCCCCGCGGTGAAATCCGCACTGGATGAATGCCGCGCGACGGTAGAGCGTGTGGTGGCGCAAGCGGGGCCATTTACATGGGATAATCTGTGCCAGCCGCTGGCAGACAGCGACGATCATCTTAGCCGCATCTTCTCTCCCATCAGCCACCTGAACGCAGTGAAGAACAGCCCGGAACTGCGCGGCGCTTATGAACAATGTCTGCCGCTGCTGTCTGAACACAGCACCTGGGTCGGCCAACATGCTGGTCTGTATCAGGCTTATCGCAGCCTGCGTGACGGCGAACACTACGCTGCACTGAGCGTAGCGCAGAAGAAATCCGTGGATAACGCGCTGCGCGATTTTGAACTGTCCGGCATCGGCCTGTCGCCGGAAAAACAGAAACGCTACGGCGAAATCTCCGCGCGCTTGTCTGAACTCGGCTCGCAGTACAGCAACAACGTGCTGGATGCCACCATGGGCTGGAGCAAACTGATTACCGATGTCGCCGAGCTGGATGGCATGCCGGAAAGCGCACTGGCGGCAGCCAAAGCGCAGGCGGAAGCCAAAGAGCAAGACGGCTGGCTGCTGACGCTCGATATTCCAAGCTATCTTCCGGTAATGACCTACTGCACCAATCAGGCGCTGCGCGAAGAAATGTATCGCGCCTACGCCACCCGTGCCTCCGATCAGGGGCCGAACGCGGGTAAATGGGACAACAGTGATGTGATGGCTGAAGAGTTGGCACTGCGTCATGAGCTGGCACAACTGCTGGGCTTCGATAGCTATGCGCATAAATCGCTGGCGACCAAAATGGCGGAAAACCCGCAGCAGGTGCTCGACTTCCTGACCGATCTGGCGAAACGCGCCCGCCCACAGGCTGAAGAGGAACTTGCGCAGCTACGCGCTTTCGCCAAAGAACACTATGGCGTGGATGCGTTGCAGGCCTGGGATATCACCTACTACAGCGAGCAGCAAAAGCAGCACCGGTATTCCATCAGCGATGAACAGCTTCGTCCGTACTTCCCGGAAAATCGCGCGGTGAACGGCCTGTTCGAAGTGGTTAAACGCATCTACGGCATCACCGCCAAAGAGCGCAAAGATGTGGATGTCTGGCACCCGGAAGTGCGTTTCTTCGATCTGTTCGATGAAAGCGGTGAACTACGCGGCAGCTTCTACCTCGATCTATACGCCCGCGAGCACAAACGCGGCGGTGCCTGGATGGACGACTGCGCGGGTAAACTGCGTAAAGGTAACGGTGAACTGCAAAAACCCGTCGCCTATCTGGTCTGTAACTTCAACCGTCCGGTCAACGGCAAACCGGCGCTGTTCACGCACGATGAAGTCACTACCCTGTTCCACGAATTCGGTCACGGTCTGCACCATATGCTGACCCAAATCGATACCGCCGGCGTAGCGGGCATCAATGGCGTGCCGTGGGACGCGGTCGAACTGCCGAGTCAGTTTATGGAAAACTGGTGCTGGGAACCGGAAGCGCTGGCCTTTATCTCTGGCCACCACGAAACCGGTGAACCCCTGCCGCAGGAACTGCTGGATAAAATGCTGGCAGCGAAGAACTATCAGGCCGCGCTGTTCATTCTGCGTCAGTTGGAATTCGGCCTGTTCGATTTCCGTCTGCATGCCGAATTTGACCCGGCAAAAGGCGCACAAATTCTGCCAACGCTGGCCGAAATCAAAGCGCAGGTGGCCGTGGTGCCAAGCCCAAGCTGGGGACGTTTCCCACACGCCTTCAGCCACATTTTTGCGGGCGGCTATGCCGCAGGCTACTACAGCTATCTGTGGGCCGATGTCCTGGCCGCCGATGCCTACTCACGTTTTGAGGAAGAAGGGATCTTTAATCGTGAAACCGGTCAGTCATTCCTGGACAACATCCTGACCCGTGGCGGTTCCGAAGCGCCAATGGACCTGTTCAAACGCTTCCGTGGTCGTGAACCGCAGCTCGATGCCATGCTCGCGCATTACGGCATCAAAGGATGAGCATCTGCTTAATTGCAGAAGAAGGCGCCGACAATGGCGCCTTATCTTCTTTGGCTGAACGCTGGGGGCTGATTTCCGACCCTAATGCCGTGATGGCGCTGGTGTTGACGGCGGAACGTCTGGAATTGCGCAAGCTGGATGAACCGAAACTCGGCGCGATCTTCGTCGATTTCGTTGCTGGGCCGATGGCACACCGTCGTCGCTTTGGCGGCGGGCGCGGCGAAGCCGTTGCTAAAGCCGTGGGGATCAAAAAAGATTATCTACCGGATGTCGTGGATGCCACGGCAGGATTGGGACGTGATGCTTTTGTGCTGGCGGCACTCGGCTGTCGGGTACGTATGGTGGAACGCAATCCGGTGGTCGCGGCGCTGTTGGACGACGGGTTGCAGCGTGGCTATCGGGATGCAGACATTGGCTCGTGGCTACAGGAGCGGCTGACGCTGCTGCACGCGTCAAGTATGACCGCGCTGCGTGATATCACGCCGCCGCCGGATGTAGTGTATCTCGATCCGATGTTCCCACATAAACAGAAAAGCGCGCTGGTGAAAAAAGAGATGCGGGTGTTCCAGTCGCTGGTCGGTGCAGACGATGACGCCGATGCCCTGCTGGCCCCCGCACGCGCGCTGGCGAAAAAACGCGTCGTGGTGAAACGACCGGACTACGCGCCGCCGCTGGCGGGTATACCGGCACAATCCATGCTGGAAACCAAAAGCCACCGCTTCGATTTCTATCTTCCCGCTTGACCCCTTTCGCTGCCGATGCTAAGTGTATCGGCAGCTAAAACTTAGCCTGCTTCACATTTGTTCTACGGGTTTTGCAAAGTCTGTAGCTGTCATGTGAAGCAAATCGCATAATTTCACGCTATCACTCCTCATTACACTAAGATCACATAATGAAAAAGACGCTATTGTCACTTCTGCTTTGTTTGAGTACCTCTGCGATGGCCGTTCAGGAACCTGTCAACATTACGATTCTGGGGACGTCAGACCTTCACGGCACGTTCGTTCCCTGGGATTACGCCACCGATACCGCCAACATGGCGGGCAGCCTGAGCCAGATCGCGACACAGGTACATAAGGTGCGTGCGCAGCAGCCTAATGTGATTTTGGTTGATGCGGGCGACACCATTCAGGGTAACTTTGTCGAAACCTTCAAAAATGACAAAACCAGCCCGATGATCCTCGGTTTTAACGCCCTGAATTATGACGTATGGGTTCTGGGCAACCACGAGTTCGATTTCGGCCTGAACGTGCTATCCACCTCGCTTGATCAGTTCAAAGGCACCGCGCTGGCGGGCAACATTTTTTGGGAGAGCGGTAAACCGTACTTGCCTGCCTATAAAATCGTCGAACGGCAGGGCGTGAAGATTGGCATCATCGGCATGGATACGCCGATGACCGCCGAATTTGCCAAAGGCACTGACCGCGTGAAAGGGCTGAACTTTACCGATCCCGTCGGGGCGGTAAAAACCGTTATCCAGCAAATCCACGATAAGGTTGACGCCATCGTGTTGGTCGCCCATATGGGCATCGATAACGAGAACCAGCGGCCTGGCACCGGCGTAGGCGACATTGCCCGCGCGAACCCTGAATTAGCCGCCATCGTTGCAGGTCATATGCACGTAAAAGTGGACAAAGAGGTGATAAATGGCGTGATTGTCACCGAACCGGACAAATATGGCCGCGCGCTATCGCGCATTGATTTGCAGTTTGAACAGCAGAACGGTAAATACGTACTGATCAACAAAGACAGCTATACCTATTCGATTAAGGATGTGGATTCTGACCGCAAAATGGAAGACATCTACGAGCCTTATCACAATACCCTGCGCGCCAACGCTAACCGTCCGATTGCACAACTCCTCGGGCACAATCTGGTGCCGCAAGATGCCGTGAAAGGCATTCCTCAGGTACACGTACAGGACACCGGTATCAGCGCACTGTTTCAGGAAGCCAGCCGTCATTACGCGCCAAAAGCGCAGGTTATCGCGCTGCAAATTGATAACGATCGACCCAAGCTGAACGTCGGCACCATCGCCGCGAAGGACATCGCTTTTAACTATCAATATGCTGGCGGTGAGATCACGGTTTACCAACTCACCGGAAAAGAACTGAAGAAATACATGGAATGGTCAGCGGGTTACTTCAATCAGCTACAGGACGGCGATGTGACGTACAGCTTCAATCCACAGCGCCGCGCCTCTAAATATTCCACCAATGATTTCTTCGACGGCGTGACCTACACCATCGACCTGACGAAACCCGCCGGACAACGTATTACCGATCTCAAAATGAATAACGGCACACCCGTTACTGACGATATGCCGATTCGTCTGGGCATGAACAGCTACCGTATGGGTCATCTGACGCAGAAAGGCGGCGCGTTGGAAGGCATGCAGTTCCCGGTGCTGTCCGATACCAAAGCGGAATATGGTGAAGAGGCGGGTACGATTCGTAACCTGACCATCCGTTATCTGACTGAGGTGAAAAAAGGCCAATATGAAGGTACGGTGCCGCAGCGCTGGAAGCTGGCGGGATTGCAGGGCTACGAGCGCGAGCGCGGTATTGTCGAATCGTTGCTTAATAGCGGAAAAATCAGCGTGCCAACCTCAGACGATGGTCGCTACAGCAACGTGCAGTCCATCAACGTGAAGTCATTGCTGCTACCGGATGCCGCACTGCGGGAGAAACGCTTGGCGGAACTGACGCAACAGCGCGACAGCGCCACCAATGCGTTGACTAAACAGCGGCTGAACGATCAACTGACGATTATCGCAGCGATTAATTAACTGACACCCTTGCCGCTCGCTTTACCGTGCGGCAAGGGTAAGTCCTCGATGACCGATTACACCACGCCCTGCGCCAGCATCGCGTCGGCGACTTTGACAAACCCTGCCACGTTAGCACCGCGCACGTAGTGAGTCTGGCTACCTTCGCCGCCGTACTGCACACAGGCATTGTGAATATCCAGCATGATGTGATGCAGACGCGCATCCACTTTCTCGGCTTTCCAGCCCAAACGTGCCGCGTTCTGTGCCATTTCCAGACCGGATGTTGCCACGCCGCCAGCGTTAGCCGCCTTGCCCGGCGCAAACAGTACGCCAGCATCCAGGAATGCGTCGGTCGCCGGGATCGTCGTCGGCATGTTAGCCCCTTCCGCCACGGCTTTCACACCGTTAGCAATAAGCCGCTGCGCCGCTGGCAGATCCAGCTCATTCTGCGTCGCACACGGCAGCGCGATATCTACCGGCA
This sequence comes from Pectobacterium fontis, assembly GCF_000803215.1. Classification (GTDB taxonomy): domain Bacteria; phylum Pseudomonadota; class Gammaproteobacteria; order Enterobacterales; family Enterobacteriaceae; genus Pectobacterium; species Pectobacterium fontis. The sequence continues at coordinate 30,437 of NZ_JSXC01000033.1, read as the reverse complement.
CGTCCCACGGCGTTTTGCCTGCAAGGTAGGTCAGCTTCGCCTCACGCGCGTAATCTTCCACGCGGCCATAGCGTTTGTTCTTGATCTCTTCCAGCAGCGCCAGTTTCTCTGGGGTAAACCCGTTTTCATCCACCACCGTGCCGTTGGAATCCGATGCGGTGACGACGCGCGCGCCCAGCGCCATCGCCTTTTCAATCGCGTACTGCGCCACATTGCCAGAGCCAGACACCGCAACCCGCATGCCTTCAAAGCCCAGGCCGTGGCGTTTCAACATCGCTTCGGTGAAGTACACCAAACCATAGCCCGTTGCTTCAGGACGAATCAGACTGCCGCCGAACGACAGCCCTTTCCCCGTGAAGACGCACGCCGTGTTGTTGGTCAGTTTCTTCATCATGCCGGTCATGAAACCGACTTCGCGGCCACCCACACCGATATCGCCCGCCGGGACGTCCGTATCCGCCCCCAGATGACGATACAGTTCCGTCATCAGTGCCTGACAGAAACGCATGATCTCACCCTGACTTTTCCCTTTCGGGTTAAAGTCCGAGCCGCCTTTGCCGCCGCCCATTGGCAGCGTCGTCAGCGCATTTTTAAACGTTTGTTCGAATCCAAGGAATTTCAAAATCGACAGATTAACGGACGGGTGGAAACGCATGCCGCCTTTATACGGCCCGATGGCGGAGCTGAACTGAACACGCCAGGCGCGGTTCACCTGCACCTGACCTTTATCGTCCGTCCACGCCACGCGAAACTGAATCACACGTTCCGGTTCTACCAATCGTTCCAGCAGGCTGTAATCCGCATAGTGAGGGTTCTGCTCCAGAAAAGGCCATAGAGTGGAAAGCACTTCATTAACAGCCTGTAGAAATTCAGGCTGATGCGGATCGCGTTGTTGAACAGAATCAAGAAAATTCGCCAGAGATACGATGTGTGCCATGAACAGCTCCTGATTGAACGAATAAGTTCCCTTCTGCTTCTTTAATTTTTAGACACGCAGAAGCTTGTGGGATCGGTGAAAATGATGTTGTGTCCTCTGGACTATAACACTGGCGATGGATATTTAAGCAAGCATTTTCTTTGCAGATAAACGTTATAATCCAATGATATATAAAGGGTTTTTCGGCAATCCAGAAGGGGGCATGTGCCATAAGTTTTTGTTATATAACAAAAGGCACAGCTCAAAGCCGTGCCTTTTACCGCTGAAAAAAAATGCAAAAAAAGCTAATTTTTATTCGTCTTCATCTTCACGCAGCGGCACGATGAGCATATCAACATGCACGGTATTAATCAGTTGACGCGCCGAAGACATCAACTTGCTCCAGAAGTCCTGATGGTGACCGCACAGCACGAGGTCGACGCCGTATTTCTTGATCGCATCAACCAGCACTTGCCCTAAATCGCCGCTGCCGCTCAGCGTTTCGCTGATAGGGTAGCCCGCATTCTGGGACAGCTTAGTCAACGCATTCTGGGTTTCTTCTGAGATACGCTGTTGCATGTCACCCAGATTGACATCAATCAGCCCCGTGTAGAGATCGGAGTAGTTCACATCAACGTGGATTAACGAGACTTTCGCGTTGTACGGTCTTGCCATTGACACGGCTTTTTCCACTAACACTTTGCTTTCTGGAGAAAGGTCAACAGCAATGAGGATGTGTTTGTAAGCCATAATAAGACTCCTTCCGTAAAGACTAATTAAGGGTTAGCAGCTATTTCTTCTGCCAATCTGATACTTAATAGCGGATTATAGGATAGCACTCGTCCACGCTATCGGACTGTTCAGTCGATCACAACCCGTTTTTAAACCTGTTAATTCTATTGATAAGTGTAGTAGAAACCGCTCCTTTTCACAGCCCAATCACGCAGCTTCTCCTTTCGAAAAGGGCATTGCCTCGCCGAAAATCGTCCTTCACGCCGATTGCGCCCGCTCCCCTCTGGCACAAACGAACATTCTTCTTCTACACTACAAATAAGGGGCGGTGAGCCTGTCCACTGCGCCTTGGGATGGAAAACGAGAGTGGGGCTAACCGTGATGCGGTTGGTTAGCCAAAATGACAATAAAATCGTGCGCAAGCGCATGGGATAACTATTCGTTCGTAGAAAAACATCGCAGAAAAACGTCGTCGATACGCGTCGCGGATAAGAGTAGCGCTTGTCATCGGTGGCTGGTGGGCAACGGAAATACAGGTCCACCCAATCTGACGAATAGAACGACCGGAGGGAAGCATGATTAGTACATTTGCGCTTTTCTGGGCTTTATGTATCGTCTGTATCATCAATATGGCGAGGTACTACTCTTCACTGCGCGTATTACTGCTGGTTTTGCGCGACTGTGACCCGCTGCTTTACCAATACGTTGACGGAGGGGGATTCTTTACATCGCACGGTCAGCCAAGTAAACAAATCCGGCTGGTAGGCTACATCTATGCGCAACGCTATCTTGATCACCACGACCCTGAATTCATTCGCCGCTGCGAGCGGGTTAGGGGACAGTTTCTGCTCACTACCGCCCTGTGCGGCCTTATCGTTACCAGCCTGATTGCCATGATGCTGTGGTATTAAAACGTTGGTACTGACACAATCACGAGTATTAATATAGCTAGTGGTCTAACACCATGAATGTCGATAAAACGTAAAAAGGCGATTCCCCACAGAATCGCCTTTTTTATGAAGAACATCCTTGTCCATTACCCTTCGGGTCGTCGCAAGCGACGTTGAAAACATTTCCTACGTTTTTTCTGCGCGATGCGCGGCTGAGATTAAATCAGCTTCAATGCCAACCAGTACAGCAAACCAGACATCAGCATTGAGATAGGCAACGTCAATACCCAGGCGAGCAGAATACTTCTGATCGTCTTGCCCTGTACGCCACCGCCATCCGCAATCATCGTCCCGGCAACTGCCGAGGACAATACGTGCGTGGTGGAAACCGGCATACCGGTGTAGCTGGCAACGCCAATCGACAACGCCGCCGTCACCTGCGCCGAAACGCCCTGTGCGTAGGTCATGCCCTTCTTACCAATCTTCTCACCGATAGTCACCGCTACGCGTTTCCAGCCCACCATGGTGCCCAGAGACAGCGCCAGCGCAACAGCCACGATAATCCAGAGAGGCGCATACTCAATCGTCTGAAGCATATCTTTACGCAGGTTGCTCAGGTAGCGTTTATCTTCACCCGACGTTTCTGGCAGCTTGATTATCCGATCCATCGTGTCTGAAATACACATCAACAGACGGCGCACACGGCTACGGTCATCAGGGTTCAACTGGTCGTAACTTTTCAGGTTATTCAGCAGACCCTGTGTACGCTCAATCGCAATCATCACGCGCGAACTGTCACAGTGAAACTCTTTCTGCCCATTGCCAGGGATCGTGCTTTCCGACGCAGGGATCACTGGCGGAGACAGGTCGATAACGTGTGCCAATGCATCGCCGTGCTGCTTGTAGTATTCCTGCAAATTAACAACGGCATCACGAGTACGGCTGATGTCATAGCCAGACGCGTTCATGTTGACAATAAACCCGGCTGGCGCGACGCCAATCAGTACCAGCATAATCAGGCCGATGCCCTTCTGACCGTCGTTTGCCCCGTGAGAGAAGCTCACACCAATCGCCGATAAAATCAGCGCGGTACGCGTCCAAAACGGCGGCTTACGTTTGCCGTCCTGCTTTTCGCGATCGACAGGCGTCAGATGCACACGTTTACGTTTCTTACTGTTATTCCAGAACCGACGCAGCAGCAGCAGCATCAGACCCGCCACCACCATCCCCACAATCGGTGACAGCAACAGCGACAGGAAAATACTGATCATTTTCGGTACGTTCAACGCATCCACGACGGAAGTATTCGTCAGCAACGCGTTGGTCAAACCAATACCGATAATGGAACCGATCAGCGTGTGGGAGCTGGAGGCAGGAATACCGAAATACCAAGTACCCAGGTTCCAGATAATGGCGGCCAGCAGCATAGAAAACACCATCGCCAGACCATGCGCCGAACTCACGTTCAGCAATAAATCCGTGGGGAGAAGGTGAACAATTGCATAGGCAACGCTCAAGCCACCCAGCAGGACACCAAAGAAATTAAAGATACCCGCCATAACAACAGCAAACTCTGCGCGCATGGCTCGGGTATAGATAACAGTGGCAACGGCATTCGCGGTATCGTGAAAACCGTTAATGGCTTCGTACATCAGTACAAATAACAAAGCCAGTATCAACATCAGGCCGGTGTAGTAATCCAGTCCGGCAAATAAATGTAGCATAAACGTTAGGCCATTTAGTGGTCATGAACGCGGCGCATTATCGGCGACAAGCAGGGGTCGGGAAAAGCAAAATATGATTTTTTTTGACTTAATCTGTAATGGCGGGAGGTATAAAAATCACTTAATCAATAAAAATCAAATAATTATATATTTTTACTAAAATACGCAAATTGTTACGCTGGTATCGAATAAAAACCAACACTACAATTTGCCGCCCTACGACTTTATCGGCTCGTAGCTATCCCAGAAGATAATATCACTCATCGGAGAAATGCATTGTGGAACAGTTTGACGCTGTCATCATCGGTGCTGGTGCAGCAGGTATGTTTTGTGCGGCACAGGCAGGACAACGCGGGCTGCGTGTTCTCCTACTTGATAACGGCAAGAAGGCTGGCCGGAAAATATTGATGTCCGGCGGTGGTCGCTGCAACTTTACCAATATGTATGCAGAGCCAGCGGCGTATCTGTCCCACAATCCTCACTTTTGTAAATCGGCGCTGGCGCGTTATACCCAGTGGGATTTCATTAGCCTGGTCAACAGCCATCGCATCGCTTACCACGAAAAAACACTCGGGCAGTTGTTCTGCGATGATTCCGCACAGCAAATCGTGGACATGCTGGTCACGGAGTGCGAACGGGCTAACGTTACCCTCCGCCTGCGTAGTGAAGTCACGTCGGTAGAGAAATCAGGCGATAAATTTACCATTCAGCTAAATAACGGCACATCATTCCACAGTACCTCGCTGGTGGTTGCCTGCGGCGGCCTGTCGATGCCCGGTCTGGGCGCAACGCCGTTCGGTTATCAGCTCGCCGAGCAGTTCGGCATCAGCGTGCTCCCGACCCGTGCCGCGCTAGTGCCTTTTACGCTGCACAAACCGCTGCTCGAACAGTTGCAAACACTCTCCGGCGTTTCCGTGCCTACCGTCGTTACCGCAGAAAACGGCGTGACGTTCCGTGAAAACATCCTGTTCACGCACCGTGGACTATCTGGCCCTGCTATTTTGCAGATTTCCAGCTACTGGCAAGCCGGTGAATTCGTCACCATCAATCTGCTGCCCGATCGCGATCTCACCCATCTCATCAATGACGAGCGTACAGCCCATCCGAACCAGAGCCTGAAAAACACGCTGGCACAGTGGTTGCCTAAACGACTGGTCGAATGCCTGCAAGCGTTGGGGCAACTGCCGGATGTCACGTTGAAGCAGCTCAACAGCACACAACAAACGCAGATTGAACAGAGCCTGCAACAATGGCGCGTGCAGCCAAATGGTACAGAAGGCTACCGTACGGCCGAGGTAACCATCGGCGGCGTTGATACCCGCACGTTGTCCTCCAAAACCATGGAAGCCAATTCGGTGCCAGGGCTGTATTTCATTGGTGAAGTGGTCGATGTGACCGGCTGGCTTGGTGGTTATAACTTCCAATGGGCATGGAGTTCTGCATGGGCGTGCGCGCAAGCGCTACCTTTCTGCAAATAGGCACTATACTAACCTCTATTCAGCGTTCTCCTTTCATTCACGGAGAAAGGGATGTCTCCTACACTGGCTTCTGCTGCCAAAAAGGAGATGTGGATGCGCACCAAACGTAGTGAACGTAACATCAACCTATTGCAGTTACTGGTTGCGGGTATATTGCCGCTTCTACTCGGGTTATTGTTCACTTTTGTTGAGTCCAGATTGATGGTAAAGCGTGATTTGGAGTCCACCGCACACATCACGCTCGACCATGCCGAGAATATTTCAGCGCAGGCATGGACGATGGTAGATCGCCTCCAGCAATTTCACGGACAACCCTGCAACGCCATCGGCGATCAACTGCAACGTCTGGGTTCGGTCTTTTCTTACTTTCGCGATATTGGTGTTATCCATAATACCAATGTCTATTGCGCTTCAACGTTCGGTAACACGCTGACGCCAATGGGTCGAATCATTCAACAGCCGCTACCGGAGCCTTATTCGGAGCGCTGGAGCTTGTCGATTGCAGGCTCCAACAACGTGAGAGATCGCCCTGCACTGATCTTCGTCCAGATGCCTCTTGTCGGTTATGGCGCTTACGCCATAGTCGATGCGCAATATCTGATTGATATTATGGTTGCGATTAGCAAAATTCGCGGCTACCAACTCATCTTGCAAATGGATAACGGTTACCTGATTCAAACTGGCCCGACGATAGCCCCTCACACGGGTCTATTTTCACCCTCTGCAATTACAATCACGTCAAATCGCTTCCCGATTACCCTCTATGTGACCGCCCCCACCGCCCAAGAAATCACAAACTGGAAGCAGGCATTTGTGACGTTTCTGCCGCTGGCAATTATTTTCTCTCTGCTTTTCACTACGGCGATATGGTTCTGGCAAAAACGTAAATTATTGCTTCGTGACGAAATCCGTAAAGGCATCGCTAACGGCGAATTCTCCGTCTATTACCAGCCCATCTATGATACAGAATCACGATCTTGCACCGGAGTAGAGACGTTATTGCGCTGGCGGCGCAGTAATGGACTGTGGATTAGACCCGATATATTTATCTCTGCCGCCGAAGCAGAAAGTATGATTATTCCCATCACCCAGCATTTATTTGATCTGGTGGCGTCGGATATCGCCAGTTGGCAGGTAAAACCTGGGTTTCATCTGGGGCTTAACGTTGCCGCCGAGCATTTGCACCATCCAGACTTTGTTTCAGACGTATACCGCTTCGCAGAGAAAATCGCCTCTCATTCATTAAACATTACGCTGGAACTGACAGAACGTAGCCTCATTAACAATGGTCCTGAAATCATACAGCGCCTGCATCAGTTACGTGACGATGGCTTTATGATAGCCATTGATGATTTCGGCACCGGGTACTGTTCTCTCTCATACCTGCAAAATTTTCCGCTGGATTGCCTGAAAATAGATCAGGGATTCGTTAGTGCAATTTCATCACCGAATGAAGAAGCCCCGATTCTTGATGCCATTATTAATTTGAGCCATCGCATCAAACTTCAATCCATAGCAGAAGGCGTTGAAACCGAACAACAGCTCATCTATTTACAACGGCACGGCGTCAAATACATACAGGGATTTCTTTATGCCAAGCCGATGGACAATGAATCATTGCTGATCTGGCTTCACTACAATAGCAGTAAACCGATTGAGAAATTTATAATTAAACCTGAAATGGGGGAAAAGAAATAATGCAGGAGGCGTTTTTATTCTAATTATTAAAAAACAGAAAAATAAATATTTTTCAGGTTAATCAATACACATCTTTTCACTCATTTTTCGGGAAGATCCAGAATCAGGCTCAAAGAAAGGATGATAACGAAGGACGTAGGGAAATACCGAGAAAATTCCTAAGTTCAAAAAGTAATAATAAAAATTAACGATATTGAATCAGGGAAAAGAGATGATGACTTACTGAGGAAGAAAATGGTCGGCGAGAGAGGATTCGAACCTCCGACCCACTGGTCCCAAACCAGTTGCGCTACCAAGCTGCGCTACTCGCCGAATGCGGGCGCATAGTACTGCTACCTAATTAAAGCGTCAATCCCTTTTTAGCAAAAGGGCTTTGGCTGCCGATAAAGTGTTCACTCCTTTGTATTTACAGTCTGAAACCGACGTCCTTGTCCGTGGTTCATATCAATTAGCCGGTCGCTGACACCAGTTATTTTTGGGGTTAATACCACCGTCAGGCGATGTGTATCCCAGACAACCAAGAATGGTGTCAAACAGTTCTTCATGGCGATGTGTTTTGCCAACGCGCTGTTGCGCTTTCAACTGCTCAAACGCATGTAAATTATCTTTATCGGCCAGAAATTTATCCGATGTCCATACCATCATTGGTGACCGGAACTGCTCGGGCGGTGCCATCTGACGCGGCGTACCGTGCAGATGGTAGTTATCATCAATGGATTCGCCGTGGTCGGAAGCATAAAAAACAATCGCTTTCTTATCCCGCACCTGATCAATCACGCTATCGATAAAGCTATCGGTATAGAGCACGCTATTATCGAAAGCATTAATCAACTGCTCACGCGAACAGGAGGCATCAACGCCCATACATTCGGGTTGGTAGCGCGCATAGCTACGGGGATATCGCATCGAATACAGATAGTGAGAACCTTTGGTATGCAACACAATCAGGTGCTTACCTTTAGGGTAGCGCGCCAGCGATTCCTTGACCTCATCGACTAACAACATATCCTGCACCGATTTACCGTCATTGTGTTTCTCTGACGCAATCATTTCACGGAAAGAATAGTTGTTCGCCTCAATACTATTGTAAAACCAGACCTCGCTTTGCATAGCAAACAGCTCGGAGGTAAAGCCCAGTTCTTTCAGTACGGCAAAAACATTCTGCTCTTTCAGGGTTCGCTGCGGGTTGTCTTCCGTACCGCCCTCTCGTACAAACATACAGCGCATGGAAAGCTTGGTTGAGGTATCACAGGATTGACCACGGAAGGCGACCAGATTTTTTTCTTTTGATAGCTTCGGCGTCGTATCTCGCTCGTAACCTAACAGCCCCATGTGGTCCCAACGGGTCGTTTCACCAATAATGAAAACCATGTAGGTATCATCAATCCCTTTCGGGGGGACATAGGTAAAATGCTGAGCCGGATCGAAAAGATTGGAGGAATCCTGGCTTTCGTCATACTTGGTGTATGCAAATAACCCTAACGCAGATAACCAGTTAGAAGGCAGATATGAATGCGCCACTACGCCGCCATAGCTGGGCAAATCCACATTGGACTCGCGTTCTGACACCGACTGAACGCTATCCATATAGCGAAGCGGCATCCACACCAACGCGACAACGGCAGCCAGAACCAGCAGAGGAATGACACGCTTCCCCGGCGATTTAAGCTGTTCGATCAGCGTATGACGCAGAGAATTTTTCCAGATCAAAAACAGCGGCAGCGCACTGACGACCAGCATCCACAGGAAAAAACGGAAACCAATAACCTCTTTGGAAAGATCAATATCGGTGGTCATAACTGCGGCAATAATGCCATAGCCAATCACAACATTAAAAAACGTCATGTAATAGCTGGCAGCAACGGAAATCAGCACCAGGAAGGAAGCAATGATGCGATAGAAACGGCGTCCTCCGAGAGAAATAATTCGCATCAGGAAAAACGTGAATAAGATGCTCGCAGTCAATTCAACAAGAGCAGGAATAAGCTTTGAAATATGGCTACCGACGGAGAGTGAAAAATAATCGAATCGGCGATAATACACTGAGATATTGAGGAAAAGGCCAATATAGATTGCCAGGATGAACGATAACTTGGGTTGCGAAAAAGATGCGACAAACTTCATTATGACAAGTGCTCCAACAAAACTTTTCTTATTATCTGAAGCTATACGACAACATCATCTATGCCTGAGTTCAACGGAAATAATCTGACTCTTGGGTATATATGGCGCAAAATAACAAATGGCTTCGCACCGTTTAAATCGTAAATTTTACTTATAATTAAGTAAGGGAGACAGAAAAAAACGGTCCTTTTATGTGCATGAATCCACGAAAAAATAAAAAACGCGATCGTAACATTGCCTGACAAATCACTACGGCTTACCTATGTATGCCTCGCGATGTAATCGGGCAATGAATTCCACAACAATGGGGTGATTGAGGAACGCCATAATCTCCTCTGCACGCCTTTCCCCAATACCTGAAAATTGTCGCCATTGTTGCGCTGTCCGTTGCTGTAGCGTCAACCAATCCATATTATCCAACGCGCTCATTGCCGAACGAGGAACAGGAATACCGAGTGCAAGCAACCAGCGGGATAGAGGCTTACGTCGTGCCGATTGCAAACTCGTATAAATATCTCGCGTTCGCTTATCCCCCATCCCATCGACGGCATTAAGCTGTTCCTCGGTCAGGTATAACCACGACAGCATATCTCCCAGTAAATCATGTTGCATCAAGCGCAGCCACATCCCATCGCGCATTCCCGCCAGATTTAAACCCTGCTCCCCACTCAGCCAGACTAAACGCGCCAGAAATTGTTGCTGGCAAACCGTGCTATACCGAAAACAGCTAAGAGCGTGAAAATCATGTTCTTCAGGGGATACGACAGTAGGCCGTTCCGCACCGCGCCATACCACCTTATCCAGACGGGGAATCCCCTGCCCCGCCAGACTGATACTCACGCGATCGCCGGGCAACACATCCCATTGTTTCCAGCGAGACAACGAGCCGACATTCACCCGACTGACCGATTTATCATCCAGTTTCAGAGGGTCGAGCTTTAACACCACGGCGATTTTACCCGTACGCCCGATGGAAAATGCAACGTCCGTCACTTCCGCAACCTGATGAACCGGCGAATATTTCCACGCAATCGCCCAGTCGGCAGATGTATTGCGCCAATAGCGTCCCTGTGGTTCTTTAGTCTGGCGAATAACCACGCCATCCGTCACGAAGGGCAGCGGGTTGTAGTACCAATCATGACGCCATTTCTCCGCATCGGCGAATGACCCAATGGCATGGGTATAATCTGCCGTCATGGCAAACCCCATTCTCGTCAATTTCTCCAGACGTTCAGGCATCGTCTCTGGACCATCTGGCCATTCCCAGACAAACAAACCAATCTGCGATAGCACCGAAGAGGGTTGATGACGACGCATTTCGCCAGCCACCACAGAGCGTGCATTCACACCGCCTTGAGTACGCTGCTGATGATTGGTCATCTTCAGGAAAAGCTCCCCTTGTAATACCAATGAGGAAGGTGCATCAGTTAACACATGCGGGATCCCCGGAATCAGACGAATTTTTTCCGTCCAGTCCTCGCCTTGCAAACCATTACCCCGACTCACCGCAGACACAAGTTGACCGTGCTGATAGACCAACGTGACAGCCACACCATCAACTTTTGGCTGCACCCAGACATCCTCACGCTGCGCGATCCATTGCACCAACTGCCCGCGATCGGAGAGTTTTTTCAACCCGGTATGCGCAACAGGATGAAGCAGCTTACCCTTATCAGGTAAACGGATGGGGATAACATTTTGGGGCTGAAAACAGCCTAACCACTGGTTCAACTGTTCCCGTAGCTGATCGTAAACGTCATCCTCTATCGGGCTTTTCCCTTCGATGTGATACACATCATCCCACTGCTCTAACTGATGCCGTAATGCATCAATCTCTTTCCTGGCGCGGGTGTTATCCCAATCGGGGCACACTGCCCCCGCCGTAGGGAAACTGCCGATGCCCGCTACCACGATAATGATCCAAAATGCTCCGATCCTACGCCACATACTCTTTCCTGCCGTCCGTTAGCGAATGGCCGCAGTACATAACAACAGCGGGTAAAATACGAGGCGAAAAAAAGAGAAATGCCAAACGCCCCGCAAGATGATTTATCGTTTGCAGCCCAGATAACAAAGATCGGAACGCGCTTCGCAAGCTAAAAAAGAAACGTTGGCAAAAGGTTTGTCCGATGGCATAACGAAGAAACAGTCAGCGGAGAATTTATCGCAGCGCGACTGATGACATATTGGCGTGTATAATGCGGGGAAATGTGCATTTTTCTGCTGCATATCTACACATTCATCATCGTAACCGTTAATAAAACTTCATTATGGCTCAAGGCACGTTATATATCGTTTCTGCTCCCAGTGGAGCCGGGAAATCCAGCCTGATTCAGGCGTTATTAAAAACTCAGCCGCTTTACGACACTCAGGTATCGATTTCGCATACCACACGCGCTCAACGACCAGGGGAGAACCACGGCGAACATTATTTCTTCGTCGAAGTCGATGAATTTAAGCGTATGATTCGGGATAACGAGTTTCTGGAACACGCTGAAGTCTTTGGCAATTACTACGGTACATCCCGACTCGCCATTGAACAGGTATTAGCGACAGGCGTTGATGTTTTTCTGGATATTGACTGGCAAGGTGCCCAGCAAATTCGCGCCCAAATGCCGCTCGCGCGCAGTATTTTTATTCTGCCGCCGTCAAAAGAAGAATTGGCTCGCCGCCTGCGTGGCCGGGGACAAGACAGCGATGACGTCATTGCCCGCCGTATGTCACAGGCGGTAGCTGAAATGACGCATTACGGCGAGTATGATTACCTGATTGTGAATGATGATTTCGATCTGGCGCTGCTCGATCTAAAAACCATTATTCGCGCCGAACGTCTGCGTTTGAGCAGACAACAGGTTCGGCATGATGCATTAATCACCAAACTATTGGCAGACTGACGCCTCTTTCAGTATGATGCCCAGTCATTTTATTTCCTGTGGAGTAGCACATTTATGGCACGCGTAACTGTTCAAGACGCTGTAGAGAAAATTGGTAACCGTTTTGACCTGGTGTTGGTCGCTGCTCGTCGCGCCCGTCAAATCCAGACTGGCGGCAAAGATCCGCTGGTTCCTGAAGAAAACGATAAGTACACCGTGATCGCCCTGCGCGAAATCGAAGAAGGTCTGATCAACAACCAGATTCTGGATGTTCGTGACCGTCAGGAACAGCAAGAGCAGGAAGCCGCAGAGATTCAGGCGGTCACCGCGATTGCTGAAGGCCGCCGTTAATCACACCACGAGTCGCCCTTGTACATTTTTGAAAGCCTTAATCTGCTGATTCAACGTTATCTGCCAGAAGATCAGATCAAACGTTTACAGCAGGCTTATTTGGTTGCACGTGATGCTCACGAGGGGCAGACTCGCTCCAGCGGTGAACCCTATATCACACACCCCGTTGCCGTCGCCTGTATTCTGGCGGAGATGCGTCTCGATTATGAAACGCTGATGGCAGCGCTGCTGCATGATGTTATAGAGGATACGCCCGCCACCTATCAGGACATGGAACAGCTTTTCGGTAAAAGCGTTGCTGAACTGGTAGAAGGCGTTTCCAAGCTGGACAAACTGAAGTTCCGCGATAAGAAAGAAGCGCAGGCTGAAAACTTCCGCAAAATGATCATGGCGATGGTGCAAGATATTCGCGTCGTCCTGATCAAACTCGCAGACCGCACCCACAATATGCGCACGCTTGGCTCATTACGCCCGGACAAACGCCGCCGCATTGCCCGCGAAACGCTGGAAATATACAGCCCGCTGGCACACCGACTGGGTATCCATCACCTCAAAACCGAGCTGGAAGAGCTGGGCTTTGAGGCGCTGTATCCGAACCGTTACCGCGTGATTAAAGAGGTCGTCAAGGCCGCACGCGGCAACCGCAAGGAAATGATTCAGAAAATCCTGTCGGAAATCGAAGGACGCTTGACGGAAGCGGGCATTGCCTGCCGCGTCAGCGGTCGCGAAAAGCACCTGTACTCCATTTATTGTAAGATGCACCTGAAAGAGCAGCGTTTTCACTCCATCATGGATATTTACGCGTTTCGGGTGATCGTGAAAGAACTGGATACCTGCTATCGCGTGCTCGGTCAGGTTCATAGCCTGTACAAGCCACGCCCTGGTCGGGTGAAAGACTACATCGCCATTCCCAAGGCCAACGGTTACCAGTCGCTGCATACCTCTCTGATTGGCCCGCACGGCGTGCCGGTTGAAGTGCAGATTCGCACCGACGATATGGATCAAATGGCGGAAATGGGTGTTGCCGCGCACTGGGCCTATAAAGAAGGTGAAAGCAGCACCACGGCACAGGTGCGTGCTCAACGCTGGATGCAAAGCCTGCTGGAACTCCAGCAAAGCGCCGGTAGCTCATTCGAGTTTATCGAAAGCGTGAAGTCCGACCTTTTCCCTGACGAGATGTATGTCTTTACGCCAGAAGGACGTATTGTCGAGCTCCCCGCAGGCGCGACGCCCGTCGATTTCGCCTACGCGGTGCATACCGATATCGGTCACGCCTGCGTCGGTGCACGCGTTGACCGTCAGCCTTACCCGCTATCGCAGTCGCTCACCAGCGGTCAAACCGTTGAAATCATTACCGCACCAGGTGCCAGACCGAACGCCGCGTGGCTTAACTTTGTGGTCAGCTCCCGAGCGCGTTCCAAAATCCGTCAGATGCTGAAAAATCTCAAGCGTGATGACTCCGTGAGCCTCGGTCGCCGTTTACTGAACCACGCGCTGGGCAACGGTCGCAAGCTCTCCGATATCCCTGAAAAGTCGATTCAGCTTGAGCTTGAGCGTATGAAGCTCGCGACGCTGGACGACTTGATGGCGGAAATTGGTATGGGTAATGCCATGAGCGTCGTCGTGGCGAAAAATTTGCTGAACGAACAGTCTGAGCTGGGAACCACCGGGCTGCGCAAGCTGCCGATCAAAGGCGCGGATGGCGTCATGATCTCCTTTGCCAAATGCTGCCGCCCTATTCCCGGCGATCCCATCATTGCTCACGTCAGCCCCGGTAAAGGGTTGGTGATTCACCATGAATCCTGTCGCAACATTCGCGGCTATCAGAAAGAACCAGAGAAATTCATGGCGGTAGAGTGGGATAAGGTGACGGAACAAGAGTTCATCGCCGAGATCAAAGTGGATATGTTCAACCATCAGGGCGCACTGGCAAACCTGACGGCCGCGATTAACGCCACGAATTCCAACATTCAGAGCATCAACACAGAAGAGAGGGACGGTCGCGTATACAGCGCCTTTATCCGTCTCACTACCCTCGATCGCGTTCATCTGGCCAATATTATGCGTAAGATTCGCGTGATGCCGGATGTCATCAAAGTTAACCGTAATCGAAATTAATCGTCATGACTCCTGAACGTTATGCACGTATACAAGAGATGCTGAACTGCCGTCAGCCCGATCTGACGATTTGCATGGAGCAGGTGCATAAGCCCCATAATATTTCTGCCGTTATCCGCACGGCGGATGCCGTCGGCGTGCATCAGGTCCATGCCATTTGGCCCACCAGCCGAATGAAAACGCTGGTTTCCTCCGCCGCGGGCAGTAATAGCTGGGTACAGGTGAAAACGCATCGCACTATAGGTGATGCAGTTGATCACCTAAAAGCGGAGGGAATGCAGGTTCTGGCGACACATTTGTCTGAACACGCGGTTGATTTTCGGGAAATTGATTACACCCGCCCGACCTGTATTCTGCTCGGACAAGAAAAAACCGGTATTACTGCCGAAGCGCTCAAACTGGCTGACCGGGATATCATCATTCCGATGACGGGCATGGTGCAGTCACTGAATGTCTCTGTCGCCTCGGCGTTAATCCTATATGAAGCGCAGCGCCAGCGCCAAATCGCCGGTATGTACCAGCGTCAAGACAGCCCACTGGATGAAGAAGAGCAGCAGCGCCTGCTGTTTGAAGGAGGCTATCCCGTATTGGCGCGCGTCGCAAAACGCAAAGGGCTACCTCGCCCCCAGATCGACCATCAGGGTCAGATTGTCGCGGAGACCCTGTGGTGGACCGCGATGCAATCGTCGGAGTGCTGATGAAAGGCCGCCTGCTGAACACCCAACCGCTGAGCACCCTCGCGGGCGTGGGGTCAAGTCAGGCAGCAAAACTCGCGCGACTCGGGCTGGAAACGGTGCAGGATCTCCTGCTGCACCTGCCTTTACGCTACGAAGACCGTACGCACCTTTACCCCATTGGCGACCTCCTTCCCGGCATGTATGCCACCGTGGAAGGTGAAATCCTACGCACCGACATCACCTTTGGCAGCCGCCGCATGTTGACCTGCCAAATCAGCGATGGCAGCGGTATGCTGACCATGCGCTTCTTCAATTTCAACGCCGCGATGAAAAACAGTCTCGCGACGGGCCAGCGTGTTACCGCCTATGGAGAAATCAAACGCGGTAAAATCGGTGCGGAGATCATTCATCCTGAATATCGTGTTCAGGGAGATAATACGCTGGTTGAGCTACAGGAATCGCTCACACCAGTTTATCCCTCTACAGAAGGTATTCGTCAGGCGACGCTGCGTAAACTCACCGATCAGGCGCTGGCCTTGCTCGATGCCAACCATATTGATGAATTGCTACCTGAATCCCTGAGCCGATCCCTCATCAGCCTGCCGGATGCGTTGCGCACGTTGCATCGTCCCCCACCGGATATGCAACTCAGCGAGCTAGAGCTTGGGAAACATCCGGCACAACAGCGGCTGATTATGGAAGAACTGCTGGCGCATAACCTCAGTATGCTTGCCGTACGGGCGGGTGAACAAAGGCATAAGGCATCTCCATTACCGCCCCAAGACAGTCTGAAACAGAAACTGCTCGCTGCCCTGCCGTTCACTCCCACGCAGGCACAACAGCGTGTTGTGGCGGAAATCGAAACAGATATGGCGAAAGATTTCCCGATGATGCGTTTAGTGCAGGGCGACGTAGGTTCAGGGAAAACGCTGGTCGCTGCGCTGGCGGCATTACGCGCCATTGCGCACGGTAAACAGGTCGCGCTGATGGCACCAACAGAGTTATTAGCCGAACAACATGCTCATAATTTCCGTCAGTGGTTTGAGCCGCTAGGGCTTGAAGTGGGCTGGCTGGCTGGCAAACAAAAAGGCAAAGCGCGCCAGACACAGCAGGAGGCTATCGCCAGCGGTCAGGTTTCCATGGTGGTCGGGACGCACGCTATTTTTCAGCAACAGGTGAAATTCAACGGCCTGGCATTAGTCATCATTGATGAACAACATCGTTTTGGCGTCCATCAACGCCTTGCGCTGTGGGAAAAAGGCGAAGAACAGGGCTTTCATCCCCACCAGTTGATTATGACGGCCACACCGATTCCCCGTACGTTGGCGATGACGGCCTATGCCGATTTGGATACGTCCGTTATTGATGAACTGCCACCCGGTAGGACGCCCGTCACAACGGTAGCGATCCCAGATACGCGTCGTAGCGACATCATCGAACGCGTGAATAGCGCCTGCCAACAGGAAGGGCGACAGGCCTATTGGGTGTGTACACTCATTGAAGAATCCGACCTTCTGGAAGCGCAGGCAGCAGAAGCCACCCGCGAAGAGCTGAAAGCTGCCCTGCCGAACCTCAAGGTTGGATTGGTTCATGGCCGCATGAAGGCGCAGGAAAAGCAGGCGGTGATGCAAGCTTTCAAACAGGGCGAACTGCAACTGCTGGTGGCAACCACCGTCATTGAGGTCGGTGTGGATGTACCGAATGCCAGCTTGATGATCATTGAGAACCCGGAGCGGCTGGGTCTGGCGCAGCTACACCAGTTGCGCGGGCGCGTCGGGCGGGGTGCGGTGGCCTCTCACTGTGTACTGCTCTACAAAACGCCAATGAGCAAGACCGCACAAAAACGGCTTCAGGTTCTGCGCGATAGCAACGATGGTTTTGTCATCGCTCAGCGCGACCTGGAAATTCGCGGGCCGGGTGAATTGTTGGGCACGAAGCAAACCGGTAATGCCGAGTTCAAAGTGGCTGACCTCCTGCGCGATCGGGATGTCATTCCGCAGGTGCATCGTGTTGCGCGCCATCTTCATGAGCATTATCCCGAACATGCTATCGCGCTCATCGAACGCTGGTTACCAGCGCGCGCACGCTACACTAATGCCTAGTCGCGGTAACCTCTTCGTTATTTCTCCAGCGCCCATCCCGCGTGAGGCATGACGGATATATCCCCTTAGATAATAATGTTTTGCTCATTTAGACAATATTCATATTAAGAAGCGATGAGTTAGCAAACGTTTGCTTTCAACAAAGAGATCATTAAAATGCGCTCTTTGTCGTTTCAGGAACGCCAACTTATATCATGACTACCACCACGGAAACGTCTCAAACAGACGCTGCTGCCACTCAACGCAGTGAACTGATCTATCGCCTTGAAGACAGGCCGCCTCTACCGCAAACGCTATTCGCCGCCAGCCAGCACCTGCTTGCCATGTTTGTTGCGGTCATTACTCCCGCGCTGCTGATCTGTCAGGCACTCGGCTTACCGGCTCAGGATACACAGCGCATCATCAGCATGTCGCTTTTCGCTTCCGGTCTGGCCTCTCTTCTGCAAATTAAAACCTGGGGCCCTGTCGGTTCCGGTCTGCTGTCCATTCAGGGCACCAGCTTTAACTTCGTGACGCCGCTGATTATGGGCGGATTAGCGCTGAAGAACGGCGGTGCGGATGTTCCCACGATGATGGCGGCGCTGTTTGGTACGCTGATGGTCGCGTCCTTTACTGAGATCATTCTTTCACGCTTCCTGCATTTAACTCGCCGCATTATTACTCCCCTGGTTTCTGGCATTGTGGTGATGATCATTGGTCTGTCGCTGATTCAGGTCGGCCTGACCTCCATCGGCGGCGGTTATGCCGCGATGGGGAATAACACCTTCGGTGCGCCCAAGAACTTACTGCTGGCGGGTGTGGTATTGCTGGTTATCATCCTGCTGAACCGCCAGCGTAACCCCTATCTGCGTGTCGCCTCGCTGGTGATTGCCATGGCGGTGGGTTATCTGGGAGCCTGGCTGATGGGAATGCTGCCGGAAAATACCGCGTCGCAACACGATACGGTCATCATGGTGCCTACACCGCTGCATTACGGTTTAGGCTTTGACTGGAATCTGCTGATCCCGCTGATGCTGGTCTTCATGGTGACATCGCTAGAAACCATTGGTGACATCACAGCCACCTCAGACGTGTCCGAGCAGCCAGTCAAAGGCCCGCTGTACATGAAACGCCTAAAAGGTGGCGTGCTGGCTAACGGCCTGAATTCTTGCCTTTCTGCCGTGTTCAACACCTTCCCTAACTCTTGCTTCGGCCAGAATAACGGCGTCATCCAGCTTACCGGGGTGGCCAGCCGCTATGTGGGCTTCGTGGTGTCGCTGATGCTGATCGCACTGGGGCTGTTCCCTGCCGTCAGCGGGTTTGTGCAGCATATTCCAGAGCCGGTGCTGGGCGGCGCGACTATCGTGATGTTTGGTACGATTGCGGCCTCCGGTGTGCGCATTGTGTCCCGTGAACCACTGAATCGTCGCGCTATCATGATTATTGCGCTGTCGCTGGCTGTCGGCCTTGGCGTATCACAGCAGCCGTTGATTCTGCAATTTGCGCCGGATTGGATTAAAACATTGCTGTCTTCCGGTATTGCCGCTGGCGGGATTACGGCGATCGTACTGAATCTGGTCTTCCCACACGAAGAAAAATAGCGCCAGCCCGCAATAATTTCTGTTCAGTTCATGTAAAAGCGAGTGGTGATGCAACACCGCTCGCTTTTTACTGTCTGTAACAGCATTACCTATTGAGCCTTCAGGGAAATTACGGCATAAAAACAGTTCTCCCTGACGATTGGCATGGACTGACACGATGAAATTTATCGGGAAATTATTGCTGACCCTACTGCTGCTGGCATTTTTAGCGCTAGTGGTCGTATACGTATTACTGCAAACCCGTTGGGCGGCTGGCTGGGTCAGTCAGTGGGTAAACCAGAACACCGACTACCAGTTGTCACTGGGCAAGATCCATCACGACTGGTCAACAGCCGATCATCTCCAATTCACCGACGTCAGTTTCGGCCAGAAAAACCAACCGCCAACTCTCGCTGCAAAGCAGGTTTCCGCAGGGTTTAGCGTGCGTCAAATTACCGAACCGCGCCATTTCGCCAGCCTGGAATTAGAAGGCGGAACGCTGAATCTTTCCTCGCAGGCAACCACACTTCCTATCGAAGCCGATGTACTGCAATTACGTACAATGGCGTTGCAGGCGAAAGATGGCGATTGGCGCCTGAATGGTCAACAGATTAACGGTGGTATCACGCCGTGGCAGCCCGAAGCGGGCTATATGTTGGGCAAACAGGGGCAGTTCCAGCTCAGCGCCCGTTCGCTCGAACTTAACGATATTCCCGCCAGCCAGGTCTTGGTGCAGGGCGAAATTAACCATAACCAACTGATTCTGAGTAATTTCGGTGCCGATGTTGCTCAGGGGCAGTTAACGGGTAACGCCAGCCGTGTAGAAGACGGCAGTTGGCAGATCGGGAACTTGCGGCTCAGCAATGTTCGTTTGCAAACGCAGAGAACGCCGGAAGCCTTCTGGCAGCCTGTCACAGCACTGCCTTCTGTTACCGTTAACCGCTTTGATCTGATTGATGCCCGTATCGAAGGGCCGGGGTGGGCATTTATCGATCTGGATGTTGCGCTGCAAAATGTCACGTTTAAACAGAATGACTGGCAGAGCGAAGGGGGAGCGCTGTCATTCAATGCGACTGACATTGTGAATGGCAACATGCACCTTATCGACCCTATCGTGAATCTGGATTTGTCACCGGCTGGCGTGAATATCAAACAATTCTCCACGCGCTGGGAAGGCGGTTTACTGCGAACCAACGGCAGTTGGCAGCGTAGCAATCGGCGTTTACAACTGAATGAATTTGTTGTCGCTGGAATGGAATACACGCTTCCCGGCGACTGGCGCCAACGCTGGCAAGCGACGCTGCCTTCCTGGCTGGCAGAAGTGAATGTGCGAAAATTCACGGCGAATCGCAACCTGCTGATCGATATCAACCCGGATTTCCCCTTCCAGCTAACCGCGCTGGATGGCTACGGCAGCGATTTGCTGCTGGCACGTAACCACCAATGGGGAATGTGGGCAGGCTCGTTGAATCTGAATGCCAGCGATGCGACGTTCAATAAAGTCGATGTGCGCCGTCCTTCAATGGCACTGGTAGCCGACGATAACCAGATAACCATTAACGAACTCAGCGCGTTTACGCAAAATGGCATGCTGGATGCCAAGGCGACCATCAATCAGCAACCGGCACGTCCTTTCTCCCTGTCGCTGACAGGGCGAGCCGTGCCGCTGGATGTTCTGACACGCTGGGGATGGCCGGAACCCGCAACCGCTCCAACGGGTAACACCAATCTGCAATTGCAGTTGAATGGACGACTTGCCGCCGATACACCGCTAAAACCGACGCTAAGCGGGACGCTGCAAGGTGTGGATAGCAACGACCACCCAATCAGACAGCAGATGCATCAGGGAACCGTGACAGAAACGCCGTAGCGATCGGATAGTTAAGCGGGTATTTAAAACGCGGGGGGTTTAAAACGCGGATAACCAAAACGCTGGTTTTCAACATACCCGCATCTCATCGCGTATTGAAACAGCAGTGTTGAAACACAGCCTGATAGCCCCCGTGAGAATCACGGGGGCTATTGTCATAGGGTACGATAGTTGCGAGGTACTGCTGGCTAATGCGAAAAGTGAAGCACTGATGGAAAACGCGCCATAATAGATACCAGTGGGTTAATCCACTTCAGATCCGCCCTTTTCCAGCGGCGCATCCGGCTGAGCTGGCAGCACGATATACACCCCTTCAAATAACGCCCCTTTATGATCATCACCAAACAGTTCAACGTTTAACTGCACGCGCGCCTTACGTCCACGCGCGAGACGATCCAGATCGCCACTCAGCGACCCTAAATCGGCAATCGCGCTCGGTCGGCCACTTACTGGCATACTGTAACGAATGTGCGCATCCGCCAGAATGATCGTTCCCCCAAGGTGCCGTTCCCGCAGCAGCAGCCAGATTAATCCCCAGCCAGTGAGCGTAGCGAGGGAAAACATGCTGCCGGCAAAAAGCGTATGGTGCGGGTTCTGATTGCCCGTTTCAGGCATGGTGGTGATAAATTGTTTCCCGGTGTACTGGCTTATCCGCACCCCCATCTTTTCACTCAGAGGGATGTGATCGTACCAGGCTTGCTGCAACTGCCCGCACCAGTCGGGGCGGTGCAGAATATCATCCAGCGTCGCCACCGGTTTGATCATCAGGAAGTGCCGCACAGGCGTCGTTTGTGGTGCCGTGATCTCCCCCTGATTAACAAAGCCCAGCTTGGAGAAAAAGTCCATCGCGTCTTCACGAGCGCTACAGACGACACGCTTAACACCCTCCTGACGCGCTACGGATTCCAGAGTAATCGCAAGTAACGTCCCTAATCCTTTCCCCCGCACATCGGGATGAACCGCTAAAAAACGGATGGCTGCCTCATTATCTGCATTGATAGAAAGACGTCCAATCGCAACCAGTCTCCCTTGTTCATCCACCACGGTTTGGTGATGCGCCAACGCATCGTAGGCATCCCGCTCGGAGCCTAACGGCTGGTGTAACGGTTTACGCAGCATTTCCCAGCGAAATTGATAGTACGCATCCAGTTCTTCCGCGCTTTCAGGTACTCTCAGATGATACATAACCCTTCCTCTATACCGAAATGACGCATTGCATTGCTCATAAGATCAGACCACAGACAAACCTATGTACGGGACGATAATGGTGCTTATGTCTGTAGCCAAAACGTCACCGGGCCATCATTCACCAATGCCACTTTCATATCCGCCGCAAACTGCCCCGTTTCCGTGTGAACGCCTTGCTCACGGCACTGTCCGACAAAATACTGATAAAGGCGATCCGCCTCTGAGGGATGCGCACCGCGAGAAAAGCCAGGCCGCATGCCACGCTGTGTATCGGCCACCAGCGTAAACTGCGACACCACCAGCACATTACCGCCAGCCTGGCGAACATTGAGGTTCATTTTCCCGTCATCGTCACCGAATATACGGTAGCCCAATACGCGCTCACAGAGCCGTGTGGCCTTTTGTTCATCATCACCCTGCTCAACACCCAGCAAGATCAGCAAACCCTTATCGATTTCCCCAACGACATTGCCTTCTACCGCCACGCTGGCGCTGGATACTCGCTGAATTAGCGCAATCATAAAACCCAACTACTCCTGATGTCATCATTCCCAATAGGGCCGTGTGCCCCTACGATATCAATCATGCTTGAGCTGTCGTCACCTGCATAGCGAAAAAACTCGGCACCACCTGACGATCGGTCACCAGAATGCTGTGAATACCCAAACTCTGTGCCGCATCAACATTCGCGGCATTATCGTCAAAAAACACGGCTTGCGCTGGCGTCACCCCTTCCTGCGCCAGAACATAGTGGTAAATCGCCAATTCCGGCTTACGCAAGCCAATATCTTGCGACAGGTAGATCCTGTCTGCCGTGGCTCCCACTTCGGGGAACAACGCTGGCCAGTGTGAACAATGGAGACGATTGGTATTCGACAGAATCACCACCCGGTGCCCTTCCTGACGCAGGCGCTGCATAATGTCGATAACCTCTGGACGTAGCGCGACGAAAATAGCCTGCCAGCCGGCGGTAAATTGTTCGAAACTCAGGGCAATGCCCATTTCCTGACACAGTCTGGTAGCGAATGCCTCATCGCTGATCTCACCCCGCTCATGCTGTTCAAACGTCTCACCCATGACAAAACGCTCTTGCAACGTCGCGAGCGGCGCGCTGCTCAGATTACTCCAGACGCCCAATACTCTTTTGAAATCAATATCAATGACGACATTACCCAAATCAAAGATATATAGCATGGCAGTCCCCTTCCTGGCGCGATCGTAGGATTTTCACTGTAGCGGGAAATGGCGGAACTGAACAGGGAGGAAATATAAGGAAAGGTTAAAGTGGAAGAAAGCGCATAAAATTCAGGGCACCCGAAGGTACCCTGTGACAATACAAATTAGTCTGAAATTAGACGTCTTTGCTGCCGCGACTGGCGCGTTTACGATCGTTTTCGGTCAGGTGACGCTTACGAATACGAATCGACTGCGGCGTAACTTCAACCAGTTCATCATCATCAATGAACTCCAGCGCTTGTTCCAGAGACATTTTGATCGCAGGAACCAGTGTGGTCGCTTCATCCGTACCTGATGCACGCATGTTGGTCAGTTTCTTACCGGTCAGGCAGTTTACTGTCAGATCGTTAGAACGTGAGTGAATACCGATGATCTGGCCTTCATACACTTCTGCACCGTGTCCGAGGAACAGCTTACCGCGATCTTGCAGGCTGAACAGCGCGAACGCGACGGCTTTACCCTGACCGTTAGAGATCAGTACGCCGTTCTGACGCTGACCGATTTCACCTGGACGCACGTCATCATAGTGGCTGAACGTGGAGTACAGCAGACCCGTACCTGACGTCATGGTCATGAATTCGGTACGGAAACCGATCAAGCCGCGAGCTGGGATCAGGTAATCCAGACGGATACGACCCTTGCCATCTGGGATCATGTCTTTCACATCACCTTTACGCTCACCCATGGCTTGCATGACTGAACCTTGGTGCTGTTCTTCGATGTCCAGCGTCACGTTTTCAAACGGCTCTTGGTTACGGCCGTCGATAACGCGGTTGATAACCTTCGGACGTGATACGGCCAGTTCAAAGCCTTCACGACGCATGTTTTCAATCAGAACAGACAGGTGCAATTCACCGCGGCCGGAAACACGGAACGCATCCGCGTCTTCGGTTTCGTCAACGCGCAGAGCAACGTTGTGTACCAGCTCTTTGTTCAGACGCTCCAGAATCTGGCGCGAGGTCACATACTTACCTTCTTTACCGCAGAATGGTGAAGTATTGACGTTGAAGAACATGGTAACGGTCGGTTCATCGACGCTCAGTGCTGGCAGCGCTTCGACATTCTGCGGGTCGCAGATGGTGTCGGAAATGTTCAGCTCGCCCAGACCGGTAATCGCGATGATATCGCCCGCTTCTGCTTCAGCCGCGTCGATACGCTCCAGACCCAGGTGAGTCAGGACTTTACCGACTTTACCGTTACGGGTTTTGCCTTCGCTATCAACAATAGTCACTTGTTGGTTAGGCTTCACTTTACCGCGTTTGATACGGCCGATACCGATAACACCAACATAGTTGTTGTAGTCCAGTTGCGAGATTTGCATCTGGAACGGCGCATCCATCTCAACCTGAGGTGGAGATACGTGATCGACAATCGCCTGATACAGCGGAGTCATATCTTCCGCCATGTCGGTATGGTCAAGACCCGCGATACCATTCAGCGCAGAAGCATAAATGATCGGGAAATCCAGTTGCTCGTCAGTCGCATCGAGGTTCACGAACAGGTCGAACACCTGATCGACAACCCAGTCAGGACGCGCGCCAGGACGGTCAACTTTGTTGATAACCACAATAGGTTTCAGACCGTTGGCAAACGCTTTTTTGGTCACGAAACGCGTTTGCGGCATCGGGCCATCCATCGCATCAACAACCAGCAGTACCGAGTCAACCATCGACATTACACGCTCAACCTCGCCGCCGAAATCGGCGTGTCCCGGGGTATCTACGATGTTAATGCGGTAGTCTTTCCAATTAATGGCGGTATTTTTTGCGAGGATAGTAATTCCACGCTCTTTCTCCAAATCGTTGGAGTCCATTACACGCTCGGTTGCTTCGACACGTTCACCGAACGTTCCGGATTGTTGCAACAGCTTGTCAACCAGGGTGGTTTTCCCATGGTCAACGTGCGCAATAATGGCGATGTTACGCAAATTTTCGATCACAGCTTTGCCTCAGGCATTTAGAAATAGCGCGCTATTGTACACGTATTAATCGAGGGACTAAACAAGATCACAAGCATCTATGATAAACAACCCAGAGCTGCCTGCTTTGTGATCCCTTTCACGGTGCAAAAGCGCTACAAGCGAACACAAATGCACTAAATAAGTGCAATAATTCACATATGGAGCACCAATTTGGTGCTTTAGACTATAATGGTGCAGTGGGTTTCCGTGAGAAAGCCCCAAGGGGCAACACATTGCACGCATTTAAAAAGTTGGCACACTTTTAGCTTTAGTCTACTCACGGCAACAACATCAATCCACAACGATATTCGTTCCACGACGATAAATGACCAATTGGGAGAACCAGGTATGTCCGCAGAACATGTTTTGACGATGCTGAATGAGCACGAAGTGAAGTTTGTTGATTTGCGCTTCACGGATACTAAAGGTAAAGAACAGCACGTCACCATTCCGGCTCATCAAGTCAATGCCGACTTCTTCGAAGAAGGTAAAATGTTTGATGGTTCCTCGATTGGCGGCTGGAAAGGCATCAACGAGTCAGACATGGTTCTGATGCCCGATGCCAGCACGGCGATGATCGATCCATTCTTTGAAGATTCCACACTGATCATTCGTTGTGACATTCTTGAGCCAGGCACCATGCAGGGCTACGATCGTGACCCGCGTTCAATCGCGAAACGTGCGGAAGATTTCCTGCGTTCTTCCGGCATTGCCGATACCGTACTGTTCGGGCCTGAGCCAGAGTTCTTCCTGTTTGATGACATCCGTTTCGGCAGCAGCACATCCGGTTCCCACGTTGCTATCGACGATATCGAAGCTTACTGGAACTCCAGCAAAGAATACGAAGGCGGTAACAAAGGCCACCGTCCAGGTCTGAAAGGCGGTTACTTCCCGGTTCCACCTGTCGACTCATCACAGGACATTCGTTCTGCTATGTGTCTGACCATGGAGCAAATGGGTCTGGTTGTTGAAGCCCACCACCATGAAGTCGCAACTGCGGGTCAAAACGAAGTGGCTACCCGCTTCAACACCATGACCAAAAAAGCTGACGAAATTCAGATCTACAAATATGTCGTGCATAACGTTGCCCATGCTTACGGCAAAACCGCGACCTTCATGCCTAAACCAATGTTCGGTGATAACGGTTCTGGTATGCACTGCCACATGTCTCTGTCTAAAGACGGCACTAACCTGTTCGCTGGCGACAAATACGGCGGCCTGTCCGAAACCGCACTGTTCTACATCGGCGGCGTTATCAAGCACGCCAAAGCGATCAACGCCCTGGCGAACCCAACCACCAACTCCTACAAGCGTCTGGTCCCTGGCTACGAAGCCCCTGTTATGCTGGCTTACTCTGCCCGTAACCGTTCCGCTTCAATCCGTATCCCAGTGGTTGCTAGCCCGAAAGCACGTCGTATCGAAGCGCGCTTCCCGGATCCAGCCGCTAACCCGTACCTGTGCTTCGCTGCATTGCTGATGGCTGGCCTTGATGGCATCATCAACAAAATCCACCCTGGCGATGCGATGGACAAAAACCTGTACGATCTGCCTCCAGAAGAAGAAGCAGAGATTCCAAAAGTTGCAGGTTCTCTGGACGAAGCGCTGGCTGCACTGAACGAAGACCGCGAGTTCCTGACCCGTGGTGGCGTGTTCACCGACGACGCTATCGAAGCGTATATCGAACTGCGTAAATCTGAGATTGACCGCGTTCGCATGACGCCGCACCCAGTTGAGTTCGAACTGTACTACAGCGTTTAATATCTACTTCGGCGTGGTTGGGTGTGCTGATACCCGACCATGACTGATAAACAAGAGAATACTAAGAAGTTTGTTCTTGTTGCCGTGGAAACGCTTCAGCCCATCTTCGGATGGGCTTTTTTCACCATCGGCATTGGCCGTTGCGACGTAACATCCATCATTCACACTACAATGCGCCACAAATGGTGCGGGAGTCTGCATTATGGCAACAGGCACGCTGCCCGATGCTGGGCAGATCCTCAATTCCCTGATAAACAGTATTTTATTGCTGGATAACGATCTGGCGATTCACTATTCCAACCCGGCAGCACAGCAATTACTGGCACAAAGCTCGCGTAAATTATCCGGCACGCCGCTGCCCGATTTGTTGGGATACTTTTCTCTGAATATTGATTTACTGCGTGAAAGTCTGGATTCAGGGCAAGGTTTTACGGATAACGAAGTGACTATCGTTGTGGATGGCAAAGCGCACATCATGTCGCTCACCGCGCAGCGGGTACAACACGATTTCATCCTACTGGAAATGGCGCCGATGGATAACCAGCGCCGTCTCAGTCAGGAACAGCTTCAACATGCACAACAGCAGGCCGCCCGTGATTTAGTGCGGGGCCTGGCACATGAGATAAAAAATCCGCTTGGCGGATTACGCGGTGCGGCGCAATTGCTTGCCAAGGCACTGCCCGACCCGGCGTTGACGGAATACACCAAGGTCATCATTGAACAGGCGGATCGCCTGCGCAATCTGGTCGATCGCCTGCTTGGGCCACAGCAACCCGGCCTGCACGTTACGCAAAGCATCCATCAGGTTGCCGAACGTGTTTGTCAGCTCGTCTCATTAGAAAAGCCGGACAACGTGACGCTGGTGAAAGATTATGATCCCAGCCTGCCAGAACTGACGCACGACCCCGACCAGATTGAACAGGTACTGCTGAACATCACCCGTAACGCGCTACAAGCGCTGGGCGAAGAAGGCGGAACGATTACGATACGTACCCGCACGGCTTTTCAGCTCACATTACACGGCGTGCGCTACCGCCTTGCCGCACGGATTGACGTGGAAGATGATGGCCCCGGCGTACCAGCGCAACTACAGGACACCCTGTTTTACCCGATGGTGAGCGGGCGCGAAGGGGGAACCGGTTTGGGGCTTTCCATCGCCCGCAGTTTGATCGACCAGCACTCCGGTAAAATTGAATTTAACAGTTGGCCAGGACACACCGAATTTTCGGTTTACCTGCCCATTCGCCAGTGAGGTTCACAATGCAACGAGGGATAGTCTGGATTGTCGATGACGATAGCTCCATCCGTTGGGTGCTTGAGCGCGCGCTTGCTGGTGCGGGTTTAACCTGCGCAACGTTTGAGAACGGCAATCAGGTCCTGCATGCGTTAGCAACACAAACGCCTGATGTTCTGCTGTCCGACATCCGCATGCCAGGGATGGATGGATTAGCGCTGTTACAGCAAATCAAGCAGCGCCACCCGATGCTCCCGGTCATCATTATGACGGCCCATTCCGATCTGGATGCCGCCGTCAGTGCTTATCAACAGGGTGCATTCGACTATTTGCCGAAACCGTTCGATATTGATGAGGCCGTTGCGTTGGTTGAGCGCGCGATTAGCCATTATCTGGAACAGCAGCAGCCGGTACGTAACCAACCGATTAATGGCCCGACTACGGACATTATCGGTGAGGCACCCGCGATGCAGGATGTCTTCCGCATCATCGGTCGCCTGTCTCGTTCGTCGATCAGCGTGCTGATTAACGGCGAATCGGGAACGGGTAAAGAGCTGGTGGCACATGCTCTGCATCGTCACAGTCCAAGAACCAAAGCTCCTTTTATCGCCCTGAATATGGCCGCGATCCCCAAAGATCTGATCGAATCGGAACTGTTCGGCCATGAAAAAGGCGCGTTTACCGGTGCGAACCAGATTCGTCAGGGTCGCTTTGAGCAGGCTGATGGCGGTACGCTGTTTCTGGATGAAATCGGCGATATGCCGCTAGATGTACAAACACGCCTGCTGCGCGTATTGGCAGACGGACAGTTTTATCGCGTTGGTGGCTATGCGGCGGTGAAAGTGGATGTTCGCATTATTGCGGCAACGCACCAAAACCTTGAGCAGCGCGTGCAGGAAGGCAAATTCCGTGATGACCT
The DNA here is from genome assembly GCF_000803215.1 of Pectobacterium fontis. Classification (GTDB taxonomy): domain Bacteria; phylum Pseudomonadota; class Gammaproteobacteria; order Enterobacterales; family Enterobacteriaceae; genus Pectobacterium; species Pectobacterium fontis. The sequence goes on along the minus strand of NZ_JSXC01000033.1, from coordinate 1,030 downwards.
GTTCCACCGCCTGAATGTGATCCGCGTTCATCTGCCGCCGCTGCGTGAGCGTCGGGAAGATATCCCCCGTCTGGCGCGTTATTTCTTGCAGGCTACGGCCAAAGAACTGGGCGTCGAACCGAAGAATCTGCATCCCGAAGCGGAAACGGCGCTCACCCGTTTACCGTGGCCCGGCAACGTGCGCCAACTGGAAAATACCTGCCGCTGGTTAACGGTGATGGCCGCGGGTCAGGAAGTGCTGATTCAGGATCTGCCGCCAGAACTGTTCGAGACCACAGCCCCCGATTCCACCGTGCATATTCTGCCGGACAGTTGGGCCACACTGTTGGCACAATGGGCCGATCGCGCGCTGCGTTCCGGTCATCAAAACCTGCTGGCGGAAGCGCAACCGGAAATGGAAAGAACGCTGCTTACCACGGCCTTGCGACACACGCAGGGACACAAACAGGAAGCGGCAAGGTTGCTGGGATGGGGCAGAAATACCCTGACGCGTAAATTAAAAGAGTTGGGAATGGAGTAGCAAGATTGTTTTTTTATTGCTCAATTGTTAACAAATAAGTTGATGATAAAAAATACAATCTGGCGCACGAAATTGTCACTAATTTGTCCTTTACTTGCCTCGAGTCAGCAGTATGATCGTGTCGCTGATTCGGGAGGAACACCATGCTGGACTCATTGATTTCCGCAGCAACACATGGCGCTGAAATTGGCTCCGCGGCAAGCCATTCCCCGCAGGCTGCTATTGCCGCCGTTTTGTGTGCTGCACTGATTAACTTCTTTAGTTGATCATAGAAAATCATAACCACCCGCATAGCGGGTGGTTTGCTCTTGCCCTATAAGGGCTTGTTACCGACTGCGCCTAAATGACGCTGCTTTCTCTTCGTTCAAGCTAAGTGTCTTTGCTACTTTGGCCTACCCCTTGAAGGGGTCTGCGTACTCTTTACTACTCAATTTGTCTGAGAGTAAATCTGACTTCTCTTGTTCTCTGATATATTTCTGGATTGTCGCTTCATTTAGCCCTACCGTACTT
>NZ_JSXC01000032.1 GCF_000803215.1 Pectobacterium fontis | reverse complement strand
GACGGCCCAATGCCTCAGACGCGTGAGCACATCCTGCTGGGTCGTCAGGTTGGCGTTCCTTTCATCATCGTGTTCCTGAACAAATGTGACATGGTTGATGACGAAGAACTGCTGGAACTGGTTGAGATGGAAGTGCGTGAGCTGCTGTCTCAGTACGACTTCCCAGGCGATGATACCCCAGTGGTTCGTGGTTCTGCGCTGAAAGCGCTGGAAGGCGAAGCTGAGTGGGAAGCAAAAATCATCGAACTGGCAGAACACTTGGATTCTTATATCCCAGAACCAGAGCGTGCAATTGACAAGCCGTTCCTGCTGCCAATCGAAGACGTATTCTCCATCTCTGGCCGTGGTACAGTTGTTACTGGTCGTGTAGAGCGCGGTATCGTTAAAGTCGGTGAAGAAGTTGAAATCGTGGGTATCAAAGATACAGCGAAATCAACTTGTACTGGCGTAGAAATGTTCCGCAAACTGCTGGACGAAGGCCGTGCGGGTGAGAACGTTGGTGTTCTGCTGCGTGGTATCAAACGTGAAGAAATCGAGCGTGGTCAGGTTCTGGCTAAGCCGGGTTCAATCAAGCCGCACACTCAGTTCGAATCCGAAGTGTATATCCTGAGCAAAGATGAAGGCGGCCGTCATACTCCGTTCTTCAAAGGCTACCGTCCTCAGTTCTACTTCCGTACGACTGACGTAACGGGCACCATCGAACTGCCAGAAGGCGTAGAGATGGTAATGCCGGGCGACAACATCAAAATGGTTGTTACCCTGATCCACCCAATCGCGATGGACGACGGCTTGCGTTTTGCTATCCGTGAAGGCGGTCGTACTGTAGGCGCGGGCGTTGTTGCTAAAGTTATCGCTTAATCGCTGATAAACTCAATGCATGAAAAAGGCACTTCGGTGCCTTTTTTTATGCCTGAATGACTAGATGTAAATTGAAATAAAAACAATTCTTATTTACAATAAATCGATTGGTTAAAAAATCGCTAGGAGCGATTTTAAATACCGTTTGCAGTGTCCCGAAAAGGCAACGCGAAAGACACTCGCGATAACGATGAGTCATTCTGGTATGTATGTTTGTTTGTGCAACGCGATTTCTGACAAAACCATTCGTAATGCTGTTCGTCAGCACCAGCCTCAGTCTATGCAACAATTACGCAAGCTCGTTCCTATCGGGACAGACTGCGGTAAATGTATCCGTCAGGCGCGTGTCATTTTTGAGGAAGAGCAGGCAAAAATTCCTGATATGTATGAAGTAGCATAAAATGTAGGGTTGTTTTTTTGACTCTTTGCTAGCCGGTTCTACACTTTAAGAACTGGAGCGGAGGGTCATGTCATGAAAGGCGATAAAAAAGTCGTTACACACCTGAATAAGCTATTGGGCAACGAGCTGGTAGCCATTAACCAATATTTTCTTCATGCCCGGATGTTTAAAAACTGGGGCTTAACCCGTCTTAACGATCACGAATATCATGAGTCTATTGACGAAATGAAACATGCTGATCGCTACATCGAACGAATTCTGTTTCTTGAAGGCATCCCAAATTTACAGGATTTGGGTAAGTTAAATATTGGCGAAGATGTTGAAGAGATCTTGCGTTCTGATCTTCAACTTGAGTTGGATGGCGCAAAGAATCTGCGTGAGGCAATTGCCTATGCGGATTCAGTGCATGACTACGTTAGTCGGGATTTAATGATAGAAATTCTTGCCGATGAAGAAGGGCACATCGACTGGTTGGAAACCGAACTGGATTTGATTACTCGCCTTGGGATACAAAACTATCTTCAAGCCCAGCTAAAAGCTGAATAGCGGTAAGTTTCTATCCTATGAGCTAATCCGGCCGGACCGATCAACAGCGCTCCGGCCGCGTTAAAATCATTTCATCCCGCTTGTTGCTTCCTCCGTCAATTTGCGTATAATGCGCGAGCCTACCTAAACAGGGTAAGCCTGATTCAATAAGAATCAGAGGACCGATATTTATTTATTGGTCGAAACAATACTCCCGATATGGGAGTTATGTGCTAACGATTACACTCCCCCATCAATCGAAATGGGTGTGAGGAGTAATCATTTACGTTTATAAATAATTGGAGCTCTGGTCTCATGCAGAACCAAAGAATCCGTATCCGCCTGAAAGCGTTTGATCATCGTTTGATTGATCAATCAACTGCGGAAATCGTCGAGACTGCTAAGCGCACTGGTGCGCAAGTACGTGGTCCGATCCCGCTGCCGACCCGCAAAGAGCGCTTTACCGTTCTGATTTCTCCGCACGTCAATAAAGATGCGCGCGATCAGTACGAGATTCGCACTCACAAGCGTCTGGTTGACATCGTTGAGCCAACCGAGAAAACCGTTGATGCTCTGATGCGTCTGGATCTGGCTGCTGGTGTAGACGTGCAGATCAGCCTGGGTTAATCAGGTCATTGAGCGATTGAGAGGTTGAAACAATGATTGGTTTAGTCGGTAAAAAAGTGGGCATGACCCGTATCTTCACTGAAGATGGCGTATCTATCCCCGTAACCGTTATCGAAATTGAAGCAAACCGCGTCACTCAGGTTAAAGACCTGGCTAACGACGGTTACCGCGCTGTGCAAGTAACGACGGGTGCTAAAAAAGCAAACCGTGTTACCAAACCAGAAGCAGGTCACTTTGCTAAAGCTGGCGTAGAAGCTGGCCGCACTCTGCGTGAATTCCGTCTGTCTGAAGGCGAAGAGTTCACTGTAGGTCAAAGCATCAGTGTTGAAATTTTCGCTGACGTTAAAAAAGTAGACGTTACTGGTACATCTAAAGGTAAAGGTTTTGCTGGCACAGTTAAGCGCTGGAATTTCCGTACTCAAGATGCAACCCACGGTAACTCCTTGTCTCACCGTGTTCCGGGTTCTATCGGTCAGAACCAGACTCCGGGCAAAGTGTTCAAAGGCAAGAAAATGGCAGGCCAGCTGGGTAACGAACGTGTAACTGTTCAGAGCCTGGACGTAGTGCGTGTTGACGCTGAGCGCAACCTGCTGCTGGTTAAAGGTGCTGTACCGGGAGCTACCGGTAGCGACCTGATCGTTAAACCAGCTGTGAAGGCGTGAGGAGATAGCAATGGAATTAGTATTGAAAGACGCGCAAAGCGCGCTGACTGTTTCCGAAACTACCTTCGGTCGTGATTTCAACGAAGCGCTGGTACATCAGGTTGTTGTTGCTTATGCAGCAGGTGCCCGTCAAGGTACTCGTGCCCAGAAGACCCGTGCTGAAGTAACTGGTTCCGGTAAAAAACCTTGGCGTCAGAAAGGTACTGGCCGTGCGCGTTCTGGTTCTATCAAGAGCCCGATCTGGCGTTCCGGTGGTGTGACCTTCGCTGCTAAGCCTCAGGACCACAGTCAGAAAGTTAACAAAAAGATGTACCGCGGCGCGCTGAAAAGCATCCTGTCCGAACTGGTACGTCAAGATCGTCTGATCGTTGTCGAGAAGTTCTCTGTAGAAGCACCGAAAACTAAGTTGCTGGCTCAGAAACTGAAAGAAATGGCACTGGAAGACGTGCTGATCATCACCGGTGAACTGGATGAGAATCTGTTCCTGGCTGCGCGTAACCTGTACAAGGTTGACGTACGTGATGTAGCAGGTATCGACCCAGTTAGCCTGATCGCCTTCGACAAAGTCGTTATGACTGCTGATGCAGTTAAGCAAGTTGAGGAGATGCTGGCATGATCCGTGAAGAACGTCTGCTGAAAGTACTGCGCGCGCCGCACGTATCTGAAAAAGCATCTACCGCGATGGAAAAAACCAACACCATCGTTCTCAAAGTTGCTAAAGACGCGACTAAAGCAGAGATCGTTGCTGCTGTAGAGAAACTGTTCGAAGTTGAAGTTAAAGACGTAAACACCCTGGTTGTTAAGGGCAAAGTTAAGCGTCACGGACAGCGTATTGGTCGTCGCAGCGACTGGAAAAAAGCTTACGTCACCCTGAAAGAAGGCCAGAATCTGGACTTCATCGGCGGCGCTGAGTAAGTCGGAGGAGAAAGACAATGGCAGTTGTTAAATGTAAACCGACATCTCCGGGTCGTCGCCACGTTGTTAAAGTGGTTAACCCTGAGCTGCACAAGGGCAAACCTTATGCCCCGTTGCTGGAAAAGAACAGCAAATCCGGTGGCCGTAACAACAATGGCCGCATCACTACCCGTCACATCGGTGGTGGTCACAAACAGCAATATCGTCTGATTGACTTCAAACGCAATAAAGATGGTATTCCTGCGGTTGTTGAGCGTCTGGAGTATGACCCGAACCGTTCCGCGAACATTGCGCTGGTTCTGTACAAAGACGGCGAGCGTCGTTACATCCTGGCGCCGAAAGGCCTGAAAGCCGGCGACCAGATCCAATCTGGCGTTGATGCTGCGATTAAAGCGGGTAACACCCTGCCTATGCGTAACATTCCTGTCGGTTCAACGGTTCACAACGTAGAAATGAAACCAGGTAAAGGCGGCCAATTGGCGCGTTCTGCTGGTGCTTACGTTCAGATCGTTGCTCGTGACGGTTCTTACGTTACCCTGCGTCTGCGTTCTGGTGAAATGCGTAAAGTCGAATCCGACTGCCGCGCTACACTGGGCGAAGTTGGCAACGCTGAGCACATGCTGCGCGTTCTGGGTAAAGCTGGTGCTGCACGCTGGCGTGGTGTTCGTCCTACCGTTCGCGGTACGGCAATGAACCCAGTCGACCACCCACACGGTGGTGGTGAAGGTCGTAACTTTGGTAAGCACCCGGTTTCTCCGTGGGGCGTTCAGACCAAAGGTAAGAAGACCCGCAGCAACAAGCGTACTGATAAATTTATCGTACGTCGCCGTACTAAATAATCTTAGAGGATAAACCATGCCACGTTCTCTCAAGAAAGGTCCTTTTATTGACCTGCACTTGCTGAAGAAGGTAGAGAAAGCGGTGGAAAGCGGAGACAAGAAGCCTTTGCGCACTTGGTCCCGTCGTTCAACGATCTTTCCAAATATGATCGGTTTGACCATCGCTGTCCATAATGGTCGTCAGCACGTTCCGGTGTTTGTTTCCGATGAAATGGTCGGTCACAAACTGGGTGAATTCGCGCCGACTCGTACTTATCGCGGCCATGCGGCCGATAAAAAGGCCAAGAAGCGCTAAGGTAGGAGGAAGAGATGGAAACTATCGCTAAACATTGCCACGCTCGTTCTTCTGCTCAAAAGGTTCGCCTGGTGGCAGACCTGATTCGCGGTAAGAAAGTGTCGCAAGCTCTGGAAGTTCTGACCTACACCAACAAGAAAGCTGCTGGTCTGGTTAAAAAAGTGCTGGAGTCTGCTATTGCTAACGCAGAACACAACGATGGCGCTGACATTGATGATCTGAAAGTCGCGAAAATTTTCGTAGACGAAGGCCCAAGCATGAAGCGCATTATGCCGCGTGCTAAAGGTCGTGCGGATCGCATCCTGAAGCGTACCAGCCACATTACTGTGGTTGTGTCCGATCGCTGAGACTCTGGAGACTAGCAATGGGTCAGAAAGTACATCCTAATGGTATTCGCCTGGGTATTGTCAAACCTTGGAACTCTACCTGGTATGCGAATACCAAAGAATTCGCTGACAACCTGGACAGCGATTTTAAAGTTCGTAAATACCTGACGAAGGAACTGGAAAAAGCTTCCGTTTCTCGTATCGTTATCGAACGTCCTGCAAAAAGCATTCGTGTGACTATTCACACTGCTCGCCCAGGCATCGTGATCGGTAAAAAAGGTGAAGATGTTGAAAAACTGCGCAAAGTCGTAGCGGATATCGCTGGCGTACCTGCACAGATCAATATCGCAGAAGTTCGTAAGCCTGAACTGGACGCAAAACTGGTTGCTGACAGCATCACTTCTCAGCTGGAGCGTCGCGTGATGTTCCGTCGTGCTATGAAGCGTGCGGTACAGAACGCCATGCGTCTGGGCGCTAAAGGTATTAAAGTTGAAGTAAGCGGCCGTCTTGGCGGCGCTGAAATCGCGCGTACCGAATGGTACCGTGAAGGTCGCGTTCCGTTGCATACACTGCGTGCGGATATCGACTACAACACGTCCGAAGCGCACACCACTTATGGTGTTATCGGTGTGAAAGTGTGGATCTTCAAAGGTGAGATTCTGGGTGGTATGGCTGCCGTTGAACAACCGGAAAAACCGGCTGCTCAACCTAAAAAGCAGCAGCGTAAAGGCCGCAAGTAAGGAGAGTCGCTGATGTTACAACCAAAGCGTACAAAATTCCGTAAGGTGCACAAGGGCCGCAACCGTGGTCTGGCGCAGGGTACGGATGTTAGCTTCGGCACTTTCGGTCTGAAAGCTGTTGGCCGCGGTCGCCTGACTGCTCGTCAAATCGAAGCTGCACGTCGTGCCATGACCCGTGCTGTTAAGCGTCAAGGTAAGATCTGGATCCGAGTATTCCCGGACAAACCGATCACCGAGAAACCGCTTGAAGTTCGTATGGGTAAAGGTAAAGGTAACGTGGAATATTGGGTTGCCTTGATTCAGCCAGGTAAAGTCCTGTACGAAATGGACGGTGTGCCGGAAGAGTTAGCCCGCGAGGCATTCCAACTGGCAGCAGCGAAACTGCCTATCAAAACCACCTTTGTAACTAAGACGGTGATGTAATGAAAGCAAATGAGCTGCGTGAAAAGAGCGTTGAAGAGCTGAACACTGAACTGCTCGGCTTACTGCGCGAGCAATTTAACCTGCGTATGCAGGCTGCCAGTGGTCAACTGCAACAGACTCACCTGGTAAAACAAGTGCGTCACAATATTGCACGTGTTAAGACTTTACTGACTGAGAAGGCGGGTGCGTAATGACCGATAAAATCCGTACTCTGCAAGGTCGTGTTGTAAGTGACAAAATGGAGAAATCCATGGTTGTTGCTATCGAACGTTTTGTGAAACACCCGCTTTACGGTAAATTCATTAAACGTACGACTAAGCTGCACGTACATGACGAGAACAATGAATGTGGTATCGGTGACGTGGTTGAAATCCGCGAATGCCGTCCACTGTCCAAAACTAAGTCTTGGACACTTGTTCGCGTTGTAGAGAAAGCGATTCTGTAATAAAGTAGCGCTCTTCTCTTATGATAAACGGCTCTGCAAAGGGCCGTTTATTTTTTCTACCCATACCAAGGAAGCGGTGTTATAATGCTGCGCCCTCAATTATGGGGTATTTAATGGCCCGAAAGGGTCCTAAAGTAGTAGTTGACATTAGCGGAGCACTAAAATGATCCAAGAACAGACTATGCTGAACGTGGCCGATAATTCCGGTGCACGTCGCGTAATGTGTATCAAGGTTCTAGGTGGCTCGCACCGTCGCTACGCAGGCGTCGGCGATATCATCAAAATTACCATCAAGGAAGCAATTCCTCGCGGTAAGGTGAAAAAAGGCGATGTTCTGAAGGCGGTAGTGGTGCGCACCAAGAAGGGTGTTCGTCGCCCGGACGGTTCTGTCATTCGCTTCGATGGCAATGCTTGCGTTATTTTAAACAATAACAGCGAACAGCCTATCGGTACGCGTATTTTTGGGCCGGTAACTCGTGAACTGCGTAATGAGAAGTTCATGAAAATTATCTCTCTGGCACCAGAAGTACTTTAAGGAGCGAATCATGGCAGCGAAAATCCGTCGTGATGACGAAGTTATCGTGCTAACCGGCAAAGATAAAGGTAAGCGCGGTAAAGTAAAAAATGTCCTGTCTGCTAGTAAGGTCATTGTTGAAGGTATTAACCTGGTTAAAAAACATCAGAAGCCGGTTCCGGCCCTGAATCAACCAGGCGGCATCGTTGAAAAAGAAGCTGCAATTCAAGTTTCTAACGTTGCAATCTTCAATGCGGCAACTGGTAAGGCTGACCGTGTAGGCTTTAGATTCGAAGACGGCAAAAAAGTCCGTTTCTTTAAATCTAACAGCGAAACTATCAAGTAATTTGGAGTAGTACGATGGCGAAACTGCATGATTACTACAAAGACGAAGTAGTTAAAAAACTCATGACTGAGTTTAACTACAATTCTGTCATGCAAGTCCCTCGGGTCGAGAAGATCACCCTGAATATGGGTGTTGGTGAAGCGATCGCTGACAAGAAACTGCTGGATAATGCAGCAGCTGATCTGGCAGCAATCTCCGGTCAAAAACCGTTGATCACCAAAGCACGCAAATCTGTTGCAGGCTTCAAAATCCGTCAGGGCTATCCGATCGGCTGTAAAGTGACTCTGCGTGGCGAACGCATGTGGGAGTTCCTTGAGCGTCTGATTTCCATTGCTGTACCACGTATTCGTGACTTCCGTGGCTTGTCTGCCAAGTCATTCGATGGTCGTGGTAACTACAGCATGGGTGTGCGTGAGCAGATCATCTTCCCGGAAATCGACTACGATAAAGTCGATCGCGTTCGTGGTTTGGACATTACCATTACCACTACTGCGAAATCCGATGATGAGGGCCGTGCGCTGTTGGCCGCCTTTAACTTCCCATTCCGCAAGTAAGGTAGGGTTACTAATGGCTAAGCAATCCATGAAAGCACGCGAAGTTGTTCGTGTGAAACTGGCTGAAAAATACCGCGCTAAACGCGAGGAATTGAAAGCTATCATCTCTGGTGTGAACTCATCCGACGAAGATCGTTGGGATGCAGTTCTTAAGCTGCAGACTCTGCCGCGTGATTCCAGCCCGTCTCGTCAGCGTAACCGCTGTCGCCAAACTGGTCGTCCGCACGCTTTCCTGCGGAAGTTCGGGTTGAGCCGTATCAAGGTCCGTGAAGCCGCTATGCGCGGTGAAATTCCGGGTCTGAAAAAGGCTAGCTGGTAATTGTCACCAATTGAATCACGGGAGTAAAGACAGATGAGCATGCAAGATCCGATCGCGGATATGCTGACCCGTATCCGTAACGGTCAAGCCGCGAACAAAGTTGCGGTCACCATGCCTTCCTCCAAGCTGAAAGTGGCAATTGCCAACGTGCTGAAGGAAGAAGGTTACATTGAAGATTTCAAAATTGAAGGCGACACCAAGCCAGTTCTGGAATTAGAACTTAAATATTTCCAGGGTAAGGCAGTGGTAGAAAGCATTCAGCGAGTAAGCCGTCCAGGTCTGCGCATCTATAAAAGAAAAGATGAGCTGCCAAAAGTTATGGCTGGTTTAGGTATCGCAGTTGTTTCTACCTCTAAAGGTGTTATGACTGATCGTGCAGCTCGCCAGGCTGGTCTTGGTGGCGAGATTATCTGCTACGTAGCTTAATCGGGAGGAAAGAATGTCTCGTGTTGCAAAAGCACCCGTCGTCATTCCTGCCGGCGTAGAGGTAAAACTCAACGGTCAGGATATTTCGATTAAGGGTAAAAACGGCGAGCTGAGTCGTAAGATCCACGATGCTGTTGAAGTAAAACAAGCTGACAACGCTCTGACTTTCGCACCACGCGAAGGTTTCGTTGACGGATGGGCCCAGGCGGGTACCACTCGCGCTCTGTTGAACGCAATGGTTATCGGTGTTACCGAAGGCTTCACTAAGAAGCTGCAACTGGTTGGTGTTGGTTACCGTGCTGCTGTTAAAGGCAATGTGGTTAACCTGTCTCTTGGGTTTTCTCACCCAGTAGATCATGCACTGCCGGCAGGTATTACTGCAGAATGCCCAAGCCAAACTGAAATCATACTGAAAGGTGCTGATAAGCAGGTTATTGGTCAGGTTGCTGCGGAATTACGCGCCTACCGTCGTCCTGAGCCTTACAAAGGCAAGGGTGTCCGTTACGCCGACGAAGTCGTGCGTACCAAAGAGGCTAAGAAGAAGTAAGGTAACACTATGGATAAGAAAGCAGCTCGTATCCGTCGTGCGACCCGCGCACGCCGTAAGCTCCAGGAACTGGGTGCGACGCGTCTGGTGGTACATCGTACACCACGCCATATTTATGCGCAGGTCATTGCACCGAACGGTTCTGAAGTCCTGGTAGCCGCTTCTACTGTAGAAAAAGCTATCGCTGAACAACTGAAGTCTACCGGTAACAAAGACGCAGCAAGCGCAATAGGTAAAGCTATTGCAGAACGCGCGTTAGAAAAAGGCATCAAGGATGTCTCTTTCGACCGTTCCGGTTTCCAATATCATGGTCGAGTCCAAGCACTGGCAGATGCTGCCCGTGAAGCTGGCCTTCAGTTCTAAGGTAGAGGTGTAAGATGGCTCACATCGAGAAACAAGCTGGCGAACTGCAGGAAAAGCTGATCGCGGTAAATCGCGTATCTAAAACCGTTAAAGGTGGCCGTATTTTCAGCTTCACCGCACTGACTGTAGTGGGTGATGGTAACGGTCGCGTTGGTTTTGGTTACGGTAAAGCTCGCGAAGTTCCAGCAGCGATCCAGAAAGCGATGGAAAAAGCCCGTCGCAATATGATGAATGTCGCGCTGAACAACGGCACCCTGCAGCACCCAGTTAAAGGTGCTCACACGGGGTCTCGTGTGTTCATGCAGCCAGCTTCCGAAGGTACCGGTATTATTGCCGGCGGTGCAATGCGCGCCGTTTTGGAAGTTGCAGGGGTTCACAACGTATTGGCTAAAGCCTATGGTTCCACTAACCCGATTAACGTGGTTCGTGCAACGATTGATGGTTTGGCTAATATGAAGTCCCCGGAAATGGTCGCTGCCAAGCGTGGTAAATCCGTTGAAGAAATTCTGGGGTAATTGACCGTGGCAAAGACTATTAAAATCACTCAAACCCGTAGTGCAATCGGTCGTCTGCCGAAACATAAGGCAACACTGCTTGGCCTGGGTCTGCGTCGTATTGGTCATACTGTTGAACGTGAGGATACTCCTGCGGTTCGCGGTATGGTCAACGCGGTTTCCTACATGGTTAAAGTGGAGGAGTAACAGATGCGTTTAAATACTCTGTCTCCGGCCGAAGGTGCTAAACACGCACCGAAGCGTTTAGGTCGTGGTATTGGTTCTGGCCTGGGCAAAACTGGCGGTCGTGGTCACAAAGGTCAGAAGTCTCGTTCTGGCGGTGGCGTACGTCGTGGTTTTGAAGGTGGTCAGATGCCTTTATACCGTCGTCTGCCGAAATTCGGTTTTACTTCTCGTAAAGCGATGATCACGTCAGAAGTTCGTCTGTCTGATCTTGCTAAAGTAGAAGGCGACGTAGTTGACCTGAATACGCTGAAAGCCGCTAATGTTATTGGCATTCAGATTGAATTCGCGAAAGTGATTCTGTCTGGTGAAGTTGCTCGTCCGGTAACGATTCGTGGTCTGCGTGTCACTAAAGGTGCTCGTGCTGCTATCGAAGCTGCTGGCGGTAAAATTGAGGAATAAGTAGCAGATGGCTAAACAACCAGGATTAGATTTTCAGAGTGCTAAAGGCGGAGTTGGTGAACTGAAGCGCAGACTTTTGTTTGTTATCGGTGCGCTAATTGTTTTCCGTATTGGCTCTTTTATCCCAATTCCTGGTATTGATGCCACTGTGCTTGCCAAATTGCTTGAACAGCAGCGAGGCACCATCATTGAAATGTTTAACATGTTCTCTGGTGGTGCTCTCAGCCGTGCTTCTATCTTTGCACTGGGAATTATGCCGTATATTTCGGCATCAATTATTATCCAGTTGCTGACGGTGGTTCATCCCGCCTTGGCTGAAATAAAGAAAGAAGGGGAAGCTGGCCGTCGTAAGATTAGCCAGTATACGCGCTACGGCACTTTGGTATTGGCTATATTCCAGTCGATCGGTATTGCTACCGGTTTACCGAATATGCCTGGGATGCAGGACTTGGTAATAAATCCAGGTTTTGCTTTCTACTTTACCGCTGTTGTGAGCCTGGTTACCGGGACAATGTTCCTGATGTGGCTGGGAGAACAGATTACAGAACGTGGTATCGGTAACGGTATTTCGATCATAATCTTTGCTGGTATTGTTGCGGGTCTACCGCCGGCCATTGGCCATACCATCGAGCAAGCTCGGCAAGGCGACCTGCACTTCCTCCTGTTGCTGTTGGTTGCAGTTTTAGTGTTTGCAGTAACCTTCTTCGTTGTTTTCATTGAGCGTGGTCAACGTCGTATCGTCGTTAATTATGCAAAACGTCAACAAGGTCGTCGTGTTTATGCAGCACAGAGTACGCATTTACCGCTGAAGGTGAACATGGCTGGGGTTATCCCTGCAATTTTCGCCTCCAGCATTATTCTGTTCCCGGCCACGATCGCATCTTGGTTTGGGGGCGGTACTGGTTGGAACTGGCTGACAACTATTTCGCTGTATTTGCAGCCCGGACAACCGCTTTATGTGTTACTCTATGCATCTGCAATCATCTTCTTCTGTTTCTTCTACACTGCGTTGGTTTTCAACCCGCGTGAAACAGCAGATAACCTGAAGAAGTCCGGTGCATTCGTGCCAGGAATTCGTCCGGGAGAGCAAACGGCGAAATATATCGATAAAGTGATGACTCGCCTGACTCTGATTGGTGCGATGTATATTACTTTTATCTGCCTGATCCCGGAGTTTATGCGTGACGCAATGAAAGTGCCTTTCTATTTCGGGGGTACATCTTTATTGATCGTTGTTGTCGTCATCATGGACTTTATGGCTCAAGTGCAAACTCTAATGATGTCGAGTCAATATGAGTCTGCATTGAAGAAAGCAAACCTGAAAGGCTATAACCGTTAATTAGGTGAGCTTGAGAAGTTACGGAGAGTAAAAATGAAAGTTCGTGCTTCCGTCAAGAAATTATGTCGTAACTGTAAGATTGTTAAGCGTAACGGTGTCGTTCGTGTGATCTGCAGTGCCGAGCCGAAGCATAAACAGCGTCAAGGCTGATTATCTCGCATATTTTTCTTGCAAAGTTGGGTTGAGCTGGCTAGATTAGCCAGCCAATCTTTTGTATGTAGCTGCAACATTATTTGAGTATCCTGAAAACGGGCTTTTCAGAATGGTGTTGCTGTATAAAATTGTAGGAGTGCATAGTGGCCCGTATAGCAGGCATTAACATTCCTGATCATAAACATACCGTTATTGCGTTAACGTCGATTTTCGGTATCGGTAAAACTCGTTCGCAGGCTATTTGTGCTGCAACAGGAATTGCCGAAGATGTTAAGATCAGTGAGCTGTCTGAAGAGCAAATCGATAAGCTGCGTGACGAAGTTGCCAAGTTTGTTGTAGAAGGTGATCTGCGTCGTGAAGTTACCCTGAGCATCAAGCGTCTTATGGACCTTGGTACTTATCGTGGTTTGCGTCATCGTCGTGGTCTGCCGGTTCGCGGTCAGCGTACCAAGACTAACGCCCGTACCCGTAAGGGTCCGCGCAAACCGATCAAGAAATAATCGGGGTGATTGAATAATGGCAAAGGCACCTATTCGTGCACGTAAGCGTGTAAGAAAGCAAGTCTCTGACGGTGTGGCTCATATCCATGCTTCTTTCAACAACACCATCGTAACCATTACTGATCGTCAGGGTAATGCGCTGGGTTGGGCAACTGCCGGTGGTTCCGGCTTCCGTGGTTCTCGTAAATCTACGCCGTTCGCTGCTCAGGTAGCTGCAGAACGTTGCGCAGAGGCCGTGAAAGAGTACGGTATTAAGAACCTGGAAGTTATGGTTAAAGGACCTGGTCCGGGCCGTGAGTCTACTATCCGCGCATTGAACGCGGCTGGTTTCCGCATCACTAATATTACTGATGTGACTCCGATCCCTCATAACGGTTGTCGTCCGCCGAAAAAGCGCCGCGTATAACGCCGCTTTTAGGATTGTTGGAGAAAGAAAATGGCAAGATATTTGGGTCCTAAGCTCAAGCTGAGCCGTCGTGAAGGCACCGACCTGTTCCTGAAGTCTGGTGTTCGTGCGATCGATTCCAAGTGTAAAATTGAACAAGCTCCTGGTCAGCATGGTGCGCGTAAACCGCGTCTGTCTGACTATGGTGTACAGTTGCGTGAAAAACAAAAAGTTCGCCGTATTTACGGTGTTCTGGAGCGTCAGTTCCGTAACTATTATAAAGAAGCCGCTCGTCTGAAAGGCAACACAGGTGCGAACCTGCTGCAACTGCTGGAAGGTCGTCTGGATAACGTTGTTTATCGTATGGGTTTTGGTGCCACTCGTGCAGAAGCACGTCAGATGGTAAGCCACAAAGCTATCATGGTAAACGGTCGCGTTGTTAGCATCGCTTCTTATCAGGTATCCCCGAATGATGTCGTCAGCATCCGTGAGAAAGCGAAAAAGCAATCTCGCGTGAAAGCCGCTCTGGAGCTGGCTGAACAGCGTGAAAAGCCAACTTGGCTAGAAGTTGATGCTGCCAAGATGGAAGGTGTGTTCAAACGTATTCCTGAACGTACCGATCTGTCTGCGGACATTAATGAACACCTGATCGTCGAGCTTTACTCTAAGTAAAGCTTAGTACCAAAGAGAGGACACAATGCAGGGTTCTGTGACAGAGTTTCTAAAACCGCGCCTGGTTGATATCGAGCAAGTGAGTTCGACGCACGCCAAGGTGACCCTTGAGCCATTAGAGCGAGGCTTCGGCCATACTCTTGGCAACGCACTGCGCCGTATTCTGCTTTCATCCATGCCAGGTTGCGCGGTGACCGAGGTTGAGATTGATGGTGTACTGCATGAGTACAGCACCAAAGAAGGCGTACAGGAAGATATCCTGGAAATCCTGCTCAACCTGAAAGGGCTGGCGGTGAGAGTTCAAGGCAAAGATGAAGTTATCCTTACCCTGAATAAATCTGGCATTGGCCCTGTGACTGCAGCCGACATCATCCATGATGGTGATGTCGAAATCGTCAAGCCGCAGCACTTAATTTGCCACCTGACCGATGAGAACGCATCTATTAGTATGCGTATCAAAGTTCAACGTGGTCGTGGTTATGTGCCGGCATCTGCCCGTATTCATACGGAAGAAGATGAGCGCCCGATTGGTCGTCTGTTAGTTGATGCTTGCTACAGCCCTGTAGAGCGTATTGCCTACAATGTTGAAGCAGCTCGTGTAGAACAGCGTACTGACCTGGACAAGCTAGTCATCGAAATGGAAACCAATGGCACGATCGATCCTGAAGAGGCGATCCGCCGTGCGGCCACCATTCTGGCTGAACAACTTGAAGCTTTTGTTGACTTACGTGATGTTCGTCAGCCAGAAGTTAAAGAAGAGAAACCAGAATTCGATCCGATTCTGCTGCGCCCTGTTGACGATCTGGAATTGACTGTCCGCTCTGCTAACTGCCTCAAGGCAGAAGCTATCCACTACATCGGTGATCTGGTACAGCGTACCGAGGTTGAGCTGCTCAAAACGCCTAACCTGGGTAAAAAATCTCTTACAGAGATTAAAGATGTACTGGCTTCCCGTGGTCTGTCTCTGGGCATGCGCTTGGAAAACTGGCCACCGGCAAGCATTGCTGATGAGTAACCAGATCACAGGTTAAGGTTTTACTGAGAAGGATAAGGTCATGCGCCATCGTAAGAGTGGTCGTCAACTGAACCGTAACAGCAGCCATCGTCAGGCTATGTTCCGTAACATGGCTAGTTCTTTGGTTCGTCATGAAATCATCAAGACGACCCTGCCGAAAGCGAAAGAGCTGCGTCGCGTTGTTGAACCGCTGATTACTCTTGCCAAGACCGACAGCGTTGCTAATCGTCGTCTGGCATTCGCCCGTACTCGTGATAACGAGATCGTGGCAAAACTGTTTAATGAACTGGGCCCGCGTTTCGCGAGCCGTGCCGGTGGTTACACTCGTATTCTGAAGTGTGGCTTCCGTGCTGGTGACAATGCGCCGATGGCATACATCGAGCTTGTTGATCGCTCAGTCTCTCAGACAGAAGAAGTAGCTACTGCAGAGTAATCTGTAAGAGCGTGAAAAAACCGGGGAAACCCGGTTTTTTTATATCTGAAATAAATTATTCTTTCGCATAAGTACATATTGTGAGCAATTACCTGTGTCTAAGCGAGCTGAAAAATACATCCCGCCTGTTCCTATCCATCCATTTCGACTATATACTCTGCACGTTTTATTGATGTACATATCAACTCAGCTTTCTTAGGAGCAATGATGACCACATACCGCCACAAACGTGGGAAAATTCAGGATAACGCCATTGAGGCGTTGCTACATGACCCACTGTTTCGACAACGAATTGAAGTGAATGAAAAAGGGAAAGGAAGTTATCGTAGAAAAGATAAGCATGCGAAAAAAGGTGGTTGGGAGGCCAGTGGTAAGCAATCAAATGATTATTTACCTCTGGCCTTTCTACTTTTTGCGTAATGAAGCAACGGTTGAATAGAAACTCAATTTTTACTGTTTGGGCTGTTGTTCTTTAAGTAAATCGCGAATTTCAGCTAATAGCTTCTCTTCTGCACTAGGTTTTGGTGGTGCGGCAGGTGTATCTTCCTGTTTGCGCCGCATTTTATTCATAAGCTTGATCGCTATAAAAATCGCGAAAGCGACGATAATAAAATCAAAGATATTTTGGATGAAAGTGCCATAGTTCATGACGACGGCGGGAATTTCGCCTTGGGCATCACGAAGAATAAGACTGAATTGTTTAAAATCGACACCACCAATTAAGAGCCCTAGTGGTGGCATGATGATATCTGATACCAGGGAAGAGACAATTTTACCGAAAGCGGCACCAATAATGACACCCACCGCCAAATCGACAACATTGCCACGCATGGCAAACTCTCTGAATTCTTTAATGATACTCATATCCACTCTCCTTGCCAAAAATATAAATTAATTCTAACCAATAGCTGTATCTTTGCCAGATTATCGGCTGGTAATAAATCCGTTCCTACATTACAAAAAGAAAGGGCTTGGTTGAAATAACCGTTCAACATCAGGTACAAACTTCTTGTCAGTCAGGAACATGATGACATGATCTCCCTGCTCAATTTTGCTATTTGCGTTGGCAATGATGACGTCATCACCGCGAACAATTGCGCCTATAGTGGTGCCTGGCGGGAGTTTAATATCTTCAATCATTCTTCCGACGACTTTTGATGTGCCTTCGTCACCATGGGCGATGGCTTCGATCGCTTCGGCTACGCCTCGACGTAAAGAAGATACGCTAACGATATCTGCCTTACGCACATGGCCGAGTAGCGCAGAAATAGTCGCCTGTTGTGGGGAAATAGCGACATCGATGACGCTGCCCTGGACCAGATCGACATAAGCTCGACGCTGAATGAGCACCATGACTTTTTTTGCCCCCATCCTTTTGGCCAGCATCGCCGACATAATATTCGCTTCGTCATCATTGGTAATAGCGATGAACACATCGATCTGTTCAATATGTTCTTCAGCGAGCAACTCTTGGTCAGAAGCATCACCATGAAAAACGACGGTATTTTGTAGAAGCTCGGCCAGTTCCACCGCGCGATCTGCATTTCGTTCTATTAACTTGATGCTGTAGTCTTTTTCTAACCGCTGTGCTAATCCGGCACCGACATTGCCTCCGCCAACGATCATGATCCGTTTATACGGTTTTTCAAGGCGCTGTAATTCGCTCATCACCGCACGAATATGCTGGGAGGCCGCGACAAAAAACACTTCGTCCCCGGCTTCGATAATGGTGGATCCTTGTGGACGAATGGGACGATCGTGACGGAAAATAGCCGCAACGCGTGTGTCTACATGTGGGATGTGTTCACGCAGAGAGGTGAGGGCATTACCGACCAGCGGGCCGCCATAGTAAGCATTAACGGCAGCAAGACTCACCTTTCCTTCAGCGAAGTTGACGACCTGAAGTGCTCCTGGATATTCGATTAATTTGTAAATGTTATCAATCACCAGTTGTTCTGGAGAGATCAGATGATCGATGGGAACGGCTTCCGGTAAAAATAGCTGTTCTGATTCACGGATGTATTCGGCGGCACGAATGCGCGCAATCCGGTTTGGTGTTTTAAACAGAGAATAAGCAATCTGACAGGCTACCATATTCGTTTCATCTGAATTGGTCACGGCGACCAGCATATCCGCATCTTCCGCCCCCGCTTCACGTAACACGCGTGGATGAGAGGCATAGCCCGTAACGACACGCAGGTCGAACTTATCCTGAAGCTGGCGTAACCGATTTGCATCAGTATCAACGACAGTAATGTCATTATTTTCGCCGGCAAGGTTTTCTGCCAGTGTTCCGCCGACCTGACCTGCGCCAAGAATGATAATTTTCATATAAGCCATGCCGTTTATTGATTGCTGCTTGTTGCAGACAATACTGGGTTCAATATCAGTTTTTTACCAGCTTCGCATAAAAGAAACCATCGCCACTATCAGCATGGGGAAGCATCTGTATACCTGGCATTTCTTTCGTTCCTGTATCGACAAGCGTTGCATCGGTATGGCGAGCCAGGAAATCAATAATTTGCTGTGAATTTTCTTGTGGAAGGATAGAACAGGTGGCATAGACCATTGTGCCGCCGGTTTTTAGATATGGCCAGACGGCATCAAGAATCTCTTTTTGCAGTGATACCAACTCCTCAATATCTCTGTCTCGGCGTAACCATTTAATGTCAGGGTGGCGGCGAATCACACCCGTCGCTGAACAAGGGGCATCTAGCAGAATGCGATCAAATGTACGCCCTTCACACCATGAGTCAGGGTAACGCCCATCGCCTTGCTTCACTTCCGCATGCATTTGTAACCGCAGTAAATTTTCTTTTACCCGACCTAATCGAGTGTCATCTATATCGACAGCAAGGACATGAGATTTTGGCGCAGCTTCTAAAATGTGTGTCGTTTTTCCACCGGGTGCGGCGCAGAGATCGAGGATCTGCTCGTCATCTTGTGGATCGAGCCAATAGACACAGCCTTGGGCAGAAGCATCCTGTACTGTTACCCATCCTTGTGAAAATCCTGGCAACTGATCGACCACACAGGGAGATGCAAGCCGTATCGCATCGCTGTATTCAGCATGAGGAAATGCTTCAATTCCCTCCTGCTTCAGCAGGTTTAGGTACGCCTCGCGCGTATGATGTAACCGATTCACACGTAGCCACATCGGAGGGCGTTGATTATTCGCCTCAACGATGTTTTGCCAGTGATGTGGATAGGCACGCTCAATGCGCGCCAGCAGCCAGCTTGGGTGCAGGTAGTGAGATGAGTGAGTCGCCTCACGTTGAATAAGCTCTTCCTGTTGTCGCTGGAACTGGCGTAATACGCCATTGATCAGCCCTTTAAGCTGTGGCCTTTTTAATGCCACTGCGCCTTCTACCGTTTCTGCCAGAGCGGCATGTGGTGGAATCCGAGTGTAGTGTAATTGATAGATACCGACCATGAGGAGGTAGTGCAGCGTACGCTGCTTGCCCGTGAGGGGCTTCGCCATCAGTTGTTGAATACACCATTCCAACTGCGGTAAAACGCGTAATACGCCGAAGCAAAGCTCTTGCAAAAGTGCGCGATCTTTATCGGAAACTTCACGCTGATGAACAGGTAATAAGGCGCTGAGCGATTGCCCTTGATCCAGAACTTGTCCCACCACTTTTGCGGCAATACTGCGTAGATTATATGAGCTTTTCATGTGTTAGCGATGACGTATAGGTAAAAGAGAGAGGATATACCGGCATGGCACCGGTATGAAAAATAGCTTAGTTCAGGATATTACCAGGGATGAACCATTCACGACGTGAGTTAAGCAGATCCTGCGCACTCATCACTTTTTTGCCTGCGGGCTGCAATTCCTGAATATTCAGGATGCCCTCGGCTGCTGCTACCTGAATGCCCTGCTTATCAGCCAGTATGATTGTGCCAGGCTGTGAGCCATGTGCTTTTGCGAGCGCTTCAGCTTTCCAGACTTTCACTGGTTGTCCATCTACGATGAAATAACTCATTGGCCAAGGGTTAAAAGCACGAACACAGCGCGCCAGTTGCTCTGCTGGAAGCTGCCAGTTAAGGTGTGCTTCTTCTTTGCTGAGCTTTTCTGCATAGGTGGCAAGCGCATCATTTTGCGCTTCAGCGACAGCGCTGCCATCTGCAAGCTGTTCCAGAGTTTCCAATAATCCACGCGGCCCCAGCTCAGCAAGTTTATCGTACAAGGTTGCGCTGGTATCTTGTGGCAGGATAGGGCACGAAATTTTGTGCAGCATCGAACCGGTATCGAGTCCAACGTCCATTTGCATGATCGTCACGCCAGTTTCACTATCCCCCGCCCACAGCGCGCGCTGGATCGGTGCGGCTCCACGCCAAAGAGGTAACAGAGAACCGTGGACATTAATGCAGCCAAGACGGGGCATGGATAACACGGGCTGCGGCAGAATTAAACCGTAGGCGACGACGACCATCACATCCGCCTCTAACGCCTGAACCAGCGCCTGATTTTCTGCTGGCCGCAGAGATTTGGGCTGAAAAACGGGGATGCTATATTGCTCTGCCAGCACTTTTACCGGGCTTGGGGTGAGCTTGTTGCCTCGGCCTGATGGTCGGTCAGGCTGAGTGAAAACGCCAACGACCTGATGTCCTGATGATAAAAGCGCGTCAAGATGACGCGCCGCAAAATCAGGGGTTCCGGCAAAGATGATGCGTAAAGAATCAGACACGGTGCTTCCTGTCAGAATGAAAATTATCGGGCTCGGCTATTTTGCTTAGCCAGCTTTTCCAGTTTTTGACGAATGCGCTGGCGTTTAAGCGGGGAAAGGTAATCAATAAACAGTTTCCCAACCAGATGATCCATTTCATGCTGAATACAAATAGCGAGTAGCTCGCTTGCTTCCAGTTCGAACGTTTTACCTTCACGATCCAACGCACGCACTTTTACACGCTCTGCACGAGGAACCAACGCTCGTGTTTCAGGGATCGACAAGCAGCCTTCTTCAATACCTGTATCGCCGCTCTTTTCTATCAGCTCGGGATTGATCAGCACCAGCCGCTGGTTTCGCTCTTCAGAAACGTCAATAACAATAATACGTTGATGGATATCGACTTGTGTCGCTGCCAGCCCAATACCTTCTTCTTCGTACATGGTATCGAACATATCATCCACGATACGTTGAATATCTGCATTGACTTCTTTTACGGGCTGCGCAGTAATGCGGAGCCGCTCGTCTGGAAAATGTAATACCTGCAAAACTGCCATATATGTTTAGATCTGTATCTGAATAGTGAGAGAGTCTTAATGCTCATTCTAGACATTTCCTGCTCCGATTGACAGCATCAGCACTGAATTGCACCACTTATCTGAACATAGTGGAATAAGGGACGCGGATGCTATCAACGGAAATTTGGCTACGTATGACGGGAGTGCGGCATCTGGGAGCCAGACGTGCCCAGACTATTGCTAGAAAGCTTATTGACTTAAATACGTTCGATAACGAGATTCTGAGCAAGTTAGGCCTGTCTGATGCCCAAATAACTCAGTTTTGTACCTATGATCGTAAGATTCTGGAAGAAACATTCCACTGGGTGTCTCACCCTCATCACCATATTGTGACGTGTGAAGATGCTCTGTATCCCTTTCTGTTGGGCACTATTCGCGATTTTCCGCTGCTGCTCTTTGTCGCTGGATCTCCTGAATTATTAGGATCGCCGCAAATATCGATCATCGGTAGTCGGGGTAGCAGTGCTTACGGTGAACGTTGGGGAGGCTTCTTCGCTCAAGAGTTGGCCGCGAATGAACTTACCGTGACAAGCGGGTTGGCGATTGGCATTGATGGCATTGCGCATCGCGCTGCCTTGGATGCCGGCGGGAGAACCCTTGCAGTGTTGGGAAGCGGGCTGGAGAATATTTATCCCAGGCGGCATCTTAAGCTTGCTGAACGTATTTGTCGCGATGGCGGTGCGCTGGTCTCCGAATTTCCTCTTGCTATGCCGCCTTTCCCAACCAATTTTCCCAGAAGAAATCGCATTATCAGTGGGTTAGGCCTCGGCGTTCTGGTTGTTGAAGCGTCTATCCGTAGTGGGTCGTTGGTCACGGCGCGTTATGCTTTAGAGCAAGGGCGAGAGGTGTTCGCTCTACCGGGGCCTATCGGCAATCCTATGACTGAGGGGACACACTGGCTGATCCAGCAGGGAGCTAGTCTGGTGACGCACCCGAAGGATATTCTTGAACGGTTGATGAGTGAATTACAGTGGCTGCCAGTAGAAAGTCGGCAAACTATTTCTGACGAAGAAGAGGCTGGCGAATTGCCATTTGCCGACGTGTTGGCTAACGTAGGAGATGAGGTTACACCTGTTGACGTTGTCGCTGAACGTGCCGGCCAACCTGTGCCAGAAATAGTCACCAAGCTATTAGAACTGGAGTTAGCAGGATGGATCGCAGCAGTACCCGGCGGCTATGTCCGATTAAGGAGGGCAAGCCATGTTCGACGTACTCATGTACTTGTTTGAGAGCTACATCCACAATGAAACTGAAATGCGTGTCGATCAGGATACGTTGACTGATGACCTCACCCGCGCTGGATTCGATCGTAACGATATCTATAGCGCGTTGAGTTGGCTGGAAAAATTGGCCGATATTCAGGAAGGGCAGACGGCACCGCTTTATTTAGCGAACGATCCGCTGGCTATGCGGATCTATACGCAGGATGAAACGTTGCGTCTTGATGCGGAATGTCGTGGCTTTTTATTGTTCCTTGAGCAAATTCAGGTTCTGAACCTTGAAACGCGGGAGATGGTTATCGAACGCGTCATGGCATTGGAAACGCAGGAGTTTGATCTGGAAGATCTGAAATGGGTCATTCTCATGGTGCTTTTCAATGTACCGGGTTGTGAGAATGCCTATCAGCAAATGGAAGAATTACTTTTTGAGGTCAATGACGGTTATGTGCAATAGCCAGAGGAACAACAATTCGAATGGCTAAGCCAGCACTGTTTGCTGAAAAAAAGCAGGAAATATGTCCAGACTGTGGGTCAGTGCTGGTTATTCGTTCTGGTCGGCACGGCCCGTTTCTTGGCTGTTCTGCGTACCCGGAATGTGAGTTCATTCGTCCACTGAAAGCGCAAGCTGATGGACACATCGTCAAAGTGTTAGATGGGCAGCAATGCCCGGTTTGCCAGTCGACATTGGTATTACGGCAAGGTCGTTATGGGATGTTCATCGGCTGTGGTAATTATCCTGAATGTCATCATACCGAGATTATCGATCGTCCTGATGAAACAGCGATTCGATGTCCACAGTGTACAGAAGGTACGCTATTACAGCGTAAGTCCCGCTACGGCAAGGTATTTCATTCTTGCGATCGTTATCCTGATTGCCAGTTTACCGTAAACCATAAGCCAGTAGCGGGTGAATGTCCTTCTTGCCATTACGCCTTATTGTTTGAGAAAAAAACGGCACAAGGCATCAAGCTTTTTTGTGCCAGTAAATTATGTGGGAAGCCGATAACGGCAGAAGTTGATAAGAATGCGTGACGTGTCTGATGAACTAATCGTTCCTATTTTGCGGGAATTACATAATGAGCAGGTGATTGCATACCCGACTGAAGCAGTATTCGGGTTGGGATGCGATCCTGATAGCGAAGTGGCGGTTAATCGCCTGCTGGCGTTAAAACAGCGCCCTTGGGAAAAAGGTCTGATCCTGATTGCGGCGGATTTTAGCCAACTAGTGTCTTACGTTGATGACAGTGTGTTATCTGATGAGCAAAAAGCCATGATGTTTTCTACATGGCCAGGTCCGGTGACGTGGGTATTACCTGCAAAACGCACGACCCCACAGTGGTTAACGGGGCAATTTTCTTCGCTTGCGGTACGCGTTAGTGACCACCCGTTAGTTAAAACGCTGTGCCTACGCTATGGAAAACCGCTGGTGTCGACGAGTGCCAATTTAAGCGGCCAACCGCCTTGTCGCACTGCTCAGGAAGTATCCCAGCAGTTTGGCAATGATTTCCCTGTGCTATTTGGGAATGTTGGGGGAAGAATGAATCCATCAGAAATCAGAGATGTTTTAACTGGCGAACTCATTCGTCAGGGGTAAAGGCGAGTTGGAGGATAAGGTGTCTGAAGTAACGTCTTTTGCGGTTTTTGGTAATCCGATTGCCCATAGTAAATCACCTCGTATCCATGAGCTATTTGCTGCGCAAACAGGAATAACGTTAACGTACCAACGCGTATTAGCGCCTCTGGAGGATTTTGAGCAGATGCTGCGCCAGTATTTCCGTGATGGGGCTGGTGGTGCGAATGTGACGGCTCCCTTTAAAGAGCGAGCCTTTGCGCAAGCCGATGAGCGTAGCGAATGTGCGGCGCTGGCAGGTGCGGTCAACACACTGAAGAGGCTGAGTGATGGCCGCCTGTTTGGTGATAATACGGATGGCATCGGTTTGCTCAGCGATCTGCAACGATTGGCATTGGTGAAACCGTTGGATCGTGTGTTGCTGGTTGGTGCTGGCGGCGCGGCGCGTGGTGTTATCCAACCCCTGCTGGCCTATGGCTGTTCGGTTGTGCTGACGAATAGGACATTTTCCAAAGCGGATGCATTAGCTAAGATCTTCAGTGGTATTGGTGATATTCAAGCGGCTGCCCTCGACGAACTGCATGGCCAGTCTTTTGATCTGATTATTAACGCCACATCTTCAGGGATGTACGACAGCATTCCTAATTTATCGCCAGAGCTCATTTCAAGGAAAACATGCTGTTATGACATGTTTTATTTGCCGCAGCTAACGCCGTTTTTATCATGGTGCGTACAGCATGGCGCTATCCACTACGCTGATGGGTTGGGGATGCTGGTGGGACAAGCCGCCCATGCGTTTAAACTTTGGCATGGTGTGATGCCGGATGTGGAACCCGTGATCGATTTACTGAAGCAGGATCTGGCTAAATGAATCAGGCGATCCACTTCCCCGATCGTGAAAGTTGGGATGAGAAGAGGATGGCGATCCGTCTTCCTGTTTTAGTGAATGGTTTTCAGCAAGAATGTCTGGTGAGCGTGGCGTTGCTTCAGCAGCGTTATGGCGGTGATAGCCCTGAACAGTGGCTGGCGCTGTTCAGGGAGCATCGATGGGATCTTGAGGATGAACTGGAGCAAACGATCGTTGCTGAAAAATGGAATGATCAAGGTTATTACTCGTTGTCCTGAGCAAGGTATTCGTCTTTCCAACGAACGTAGTTGTTTGCCGAGTAAATTAATCCCTCTATTTCTTCTTGTGTTAATGGTCGAATTTTTTTAACTGGGCTGCCGAGGTATAGATGCCCCTTCTCGAGCCGTTTTCCTGGAGGGACCAAACTGCCAGCACCGATCATGACATCATCCTCAACCACCGCGCCATCCAGAAGTATTGACCCCATTCCGACCAGAACACGATTCCCTATTTGGCAACCGTGTAGCATCGCTTTATGGCCCACCGTGACGTTTTCCCCAATAATCAGAGGATTACCCTCAGGCTTTTTCTCTGAGCAGTGGGTGATATGAAGTACCGAACCGTCCTGAATATTGCTCCTGGCACCAATTGTGATGTAGTTGACATCGCCACGTATAGCCACAAGGGGCCAGATACCGACATCATCGCCCAACGTTACCTTGCCAATCACCACGCTGGAATGATCGACCATGACTCTTTCGCCTAAAACGGGAGAAATACCATTATAGCGACGGAATGTTTTTGCACTCATCGATAACCTCGTAGTTATTTGCCACATACTGATTATTCGTATTACAGACAAAATATCGACAGATATGAGACATCGGCAACTGAAAAGTGGTGTGGATCGAGTAAGATCTCATCGAAAGGGTCGAAAAACACGCGAACAGAAAAAAAGATCAAGAAAGTTGTTGTGTAACGAAAACGGATCCCTATAATGCGCCTCCATCGACACGGCGCTGTGAACACACACAAGCGGGTCGATAAAGAAAGAGAAAACGCGTTAAAATAAACGTTGACTCTGAAGGTGATAAGCGTAATATACGCCACCTCGCGAAGTGGTTAAGGCCATAACGCACTGCTCTTTAACAATTT
>NZ_JSXC01000031.1 GCF_000803215.1 Pectobacterium fontis | reverse complement strand
TGCTCCTTGTTGTTGAACGGGGTGAGTTGTTAAACGTGTTTAGTAACGTCCCATTCCGTATGGCAATCCGCATGCCAATTTTTATATAATTGTTTTTGTTATGAATTTAATTGACTCGGATTTTCCCTAAGTCAAATTTGAGCAAGAAGTTGCGCAGACCTCGCGAAAAAACGGCATCCATTGCGCAAACAGTGATTTACACCAGAAAGTGAGCAAGAAGTTGCGCAGAATGCGCAGTTATGCTGGAAATTTGCATTAGCGATGAATTAATGGAAGCCTTAATCTATTGGAAGTTAGGCTATTGATAGAAAGGTGTCATTTTTAGGTGATAAATCAACCACGACTCACGACCATAAATGCAAGTACTTACTTACATTTTACAGGAAAATCGTCCTCCTAAAAATCGCAATGAACATAAAAAAGTGGGGGGTAATCTACACCTGAATCTGCCTGTCGGTTTTATCAGCCAGTGATGCCCATTCCCGAAAAGACAGGCTGTTAAGTCGCTCAGACCAGCACAGCAGCGTCAACGAGCTTCAAAACAGCGATCCGGTACTTCATACGCCAGCTTTTGGTGCCGTTAGGGAACACCTCCAGATATATGCCCCCAGCGATGCCCCCAACTCACCGTAGATTTCGGTGAACGTGAGTAGACGAGCAGAGACAATAAGGGCCGTGAAACCGCGTATTATAAGGGTTTAAAGGGTGTTTGAGTAGACTTAGTGAGACGTTAAAATAGGTAGGATGGTGCGATAATAGGAGTCGAACCTACGACCTTCGCATTACGAATGCGATGTTTTCGTATATTCAAGCCCTTAGCCTGCCACGTAAAAATCAAAACAACCCTTATAAATCATAATGATAAATGAAATCACTTGTTGATATAAGTTGATGAGCATTGATAGATATTGCCCCAATTTACTTACATCAGCCGTTACATTATGGTAGGTGACACATTCCAGCAGGAGCCAACAAAATGGCGATTTCAAGACAAAAACTCACCTTTGAACGAACCCGAAAATTCTCCCTTCCCGAAGGAAAATCACAAGCATTTCTGTGGGATTCTGATGTAACAACACTTGCCTGCCGGGCAACCAGCGGAACAAAAGCGTTCATCTTCCAGAGCGTATTTGCCGGAAAAACCCTTCGCATGACAATTGGCAATATCAATGACTGGAAGATCGACGATGCTCGCGCCGAAGCTCGACGACTTCAGACTCTCATCGATACCGGCATCGACCCACGAATAGCCAAAGCGGAGAAAATCGCCGAATCGGAATCACTGCAAGCAGAATCACGCAAGACTAAGGTATTATTTTCTGCCGCTTGGGAAGAATACATTCATGAGTTGAAAACCGGCATTAGCGCTAAAACCAAACGCCCCTACTCTCCACGTTACATTACCGATCATATCAACCTATCCAGCCGTGGTGGTGATACAAGGAAAAGAGGGTCTGGTTCAACGACAGCAGGGCCACTAGCGTCTCTGCTTGACGTTCAACTGTCTGAACTTTCTCCCGAAATTATTGCGGAATGGCTAAATGTGGAAAGGAAAAACCGGCCTACCGTTACAGCTCATGCTTATCGTCTGCTCCGAGCATTTATAAAGTGGCTCAATTATCAGAAAGAATATCAGGGTATCATTCCCACAGATCTCACGCAGGATCACAATGTACGAAAGCTGGTGCCGGTTTCCGCCAGTAAAACTGGTGACTGCCTTCAAAAGGAGCAACTAAAGGACTGGTTTATGGCAGTTAGACAATTAAATAATCCCGTAGCATCAGCCTACCTTCAAGTGCTTTTACTTACCGGCGCACGACGAGAGGAAATAGCGTCATTACGCTGGCCTGATGTAGATTTCAGGTGGTCAAGTCTGCGGATTAAAGACAAGATAGAAGGGGAACGGATTATTCCTCTAACCCCTTACATTGCTGATATATTGCGCAACTTGGCAAAGAGATCAAATACCGGCACCACTGACAACAACTGGGTTTTTCACAGTAACAGTAAAAGCGGCAAGATTACCGAGCCTCGTTCAGCTCATAACCGTGCATTGATCCGAGCCAATCTACCACATATCAGCCTGCATGGTTTACGTCGTAGCTTCGGGACTCTTGCTGAGTGGGTGGAGGTCCCAACAGGCATAGTTGCCCAGATTATGGGTCATAAACCCAGTGCTCTTGCAGAAAAACACTACCGCCGCCGTCCACTGGATCTCCTACGAAAGTGGCACGAAAAAATCGAATGGTGGATTCTCGAACAAGCAGAGGTTTATAGGAGTGTTGATATGCGTTGACATACATTGATTAATCATCATGCCATTAAAAAAAATTGACAAACATCGATTCATGATAAAAAATTTATTTGTGATGCAGTTTTTTTAGAAAAGAACTCGTGTGCTAATTGACAGATAATTATATTTTCAAAAATTATCATGTCGTTAATAATGATTTTATTTTTCGACTAAAATAACGAAGGAGATAAGTTTAATGAATTTACTAACCATTGATAACATAGCTGATACAATGTTATATGAGGATGAATTTAAACGCGCACAGGAAGCTCAAGAATCCATAAGAAAAAAGTGGAAACTAGCTCATCCTATGTCGATAAAAATTAGTGAAAAAAGAAATGCTCTTGCATTGAAAAAACTGAGAAAAGTTCTGATACTGAACGTTATTATTGATTTTATGTCTGGAAAGAACAAAACATCAAGATCTCATCATCGCACCTCTAAATCAGTTTCTTGTCTGAAATCATCTAGTTCAAATGATGGTGGAGACCCTGATCCCGATAGCAATCATAATATCCTTCACCACTCCCCCGCTATTATTCTATTAGTAATATTAACCCTCTCCATATGCATCTCTGCCCACATCTCAAATATTGAGGTGGCGCAATGAAAAAAATTCCTTCTATCGTAGATATCTCATCAGATGATGAACCTTTAGTTTCTACAAACAGTTTGGCAAAGAGATTAAGTTGTAAACCTCAAACGATACGAAA
This sequence comes from Pectobacterium fontis, assembly GCF_000803215.1. Lineage (GTDB taxonomy): Bacteria > Pseudomonadota > Gammaproteobacteria > Enterobacterales > Enterobacteriaceae > Pectobacterium > Pectobacterium fontis. The sequence goes on along the minus strand of NZ_JSXC01000031.1, from coordinate 16,525 downwards.
GTGGATATGCCAAGATAGATTGCCAGAAGGACTTCCCAGACCTAAAACACGCAATGGTCGCCATCATTGGCGTAAATGCGATATAGATGATTACATAAAAAAATTCTTCTCCACTGACCGTGATGAGCTTTAGGGAGGGATAAATGTCATTATTAGATAATCCTATTGATGAAGAATATCCAATACATGCATTCCCTAAGTTCATTAGGGATACCCTTTATGAAATACAGAGCATTACACAAGCTCCTAGCCCCTTAATTGGGGCTTCAGTACTCGGCGCTATATCTCTTGCCTGTCAAAATAGCATTGATGTCTGTAGATTAACAAATCTTCGCAGCCCCACATCTCTTTTTTTAATGACGATTGCAGAATCGGGAGAAAGAAAAAGTACTGTTGATAAATTATTGTTAAATCCATTATATCAATTAGAAATTAAATTGTTTGAAGAATACACCAAGGCATTCAGAGAACATAATTACATATTAGAATCGATCCGGAATGAAAGGAAATCACTGATGATGAAGATAAGATCAGATATTCGTCATGACAGAGATTCATCAGGATCTCAGAAACAGTTAGATAGCTTACTGAAGAAGATGCCGTCTGATCCTATCAGATATAAATTAATGTTTAACGATGCAACTCCTGCTGCAATAAAAAATTACCTCTGTGGGAAATGGGGCTCTATCGGAATTATGTCTGATGAAGCTGGCATAGTATTCAGCGGGTATACGTTAAATGAGTTACCATTCATCAATAAAATTTGGGATGGTTCAACATTATCTATTGAAAGAAAGAACTCCCCAGAACAGCTTATTCAAGATGCCAGATTAACATTAGCATTAATGGTTCAACCTGATGTATTCAAAAAATATAGTACACGGAAAGGAGATTTAGCAAAAGGAAGTGGATTTTTCGCTAGATGCCTGATTTGTCATCCGTCGTCAAAACAGGGGTATAGACGGATTAATAACTCCGTCATATCAAAAGAGCATCTAACGCTATTCCACAAAAGATTGATGGATATGGTAAACAAAAGCTTAGCCAGGAATAATAAAGAGAGGGTTTGCCTATATTTTACCCCTGATGCAGAAAAACGATGGATAGACTTTCATAATAGAGTTGAATCAGAAATGGCTTTTCTGGAGTCACTATTTGACTTTAAAGATTACGCATCTAAAATGACCGAAAACATGGCTAGAATTGCAGCCTTGCTCCATTACTTTAGCAATGACGAGGGAGACATTTCACTTCAAATGGTAGAATCAGCAATATCTATAAGTATTTGGTACTTAAAAAACCATAAGAAAATTTTTGCTACTCATAAAGAAATTGAGGTCTCTTGTGCAGAACACTACATTCTATATCAGTGGATAAAAAAACGTTGTGATAATGACAGATCGTTGTACATACGAAAAAACATCATATTGCAGTACGGGCCTAATCAGTTCAGGAACAGCAACAAAACAAATGAATTACTACGTATATTACATTCGAAAGGGATGATTGAATTTTACAGGCAAAGAAATACCGTGCTAGTAAAACCTGTAGATACTGTTAGTGAGATACCCATTATAGACCAATGGGATTGCCTAAGTATCGAATAATAAAAAGCGCTAACTACAGAGTAGATATCGACCGGAATTCACATGCTGGGGCTATGTTACACCTCAAATTAAGTGTTGGATAGTTAATATTGTTTCTAATCTAGGGTGGTGTTCGTTCGAGTACCGACCAAGTACGACTGATAGTAAAGCAGGTATTATTATGCGTATTTACAATAGTGAGTTTGGGGGTCATGTTACATCATATAGAGAAAAAACCCTTAATGTCATTAATAATGCTGTTACGGAACACTATAGAACATTAGCATTACGAGTGGACCTTCATGATCCAGCGATTCTGGATCATGGTGATACTCTTTCCTGCTTTGCTAATTTTGATCCTGGTACAATGGCAAGATTCACTAATTCATTAAAAGCGAAACTAATCGCTGATGAAAAACGTAAGCGACAGGAAGGAAAGCGCATCTATCGCAATACACTACGCTATGCTTGGGTTCGGGAATTTACCCAGAATGGTAAACGTCATTTTCACGTATTCCTGTTTCTGAACAAGGACGCTTACTACCATCTGGGAGATTTTAATATGGATGAAGATACACTCCGAACCATGATCACCTCTGCATGGTGCAGTGCGTTAACTTTGACTCATGAGGAAGGGTTACACCTGGTGCAGTATCCTGCTAATGGTAAATATATACTGACTCGTGATGATATTCTTAATGATATTTATCCCGGTGATTTACTGAACCGGATTGACTATCTCACGAAAGTTAAAAGTAAGGTTTTCGGCGATGGCGATCGTAATTTTGGTTGTAGTCTAAGCTAATTTATTTGGCTATTTGCATTCTAGGGTTGGATTCTGTCTGAGTAGTTAAACTGGAATAAACTCCCTTTTGTGCAAAAGGTGGTTGACAATCACTTTATTGACACTGTACCGTTTTGTGCAAAAGGTGGTTGGAGGCCAGAATGAACGAATTTACGGGATCGGCAGCTTCACAGGCTGACTTTATTTGGAAGAATGCAGAAGACCTTTGGGGGGACTTCAAGCATACGGACTTTGGCAAGATCATTTTGCCGTTTACCTTGCTGCGCCGCCTGGAGTGTGCGCTGGAGCCGACCCGCGAGGCGGTGAGAGAAGCGCATGGCGCTTTCAAGGATGCCGATGTTGAGCTGGATACCATTCTGCGCTCAACCGCTGAATACCCCTTCTACAACACCTCTGAATACTCCCTTGGCTCCCTGGGTAGCACCAAGACGCGCCGCAATCTGGAAGACTACATCACCCTGTTTTCGGATAACGCCCGCGCTATCTTCGAGGAGTTTGAGTTTGGTAATACGGTGATCCGACTGGAGAAAGCGGGCTTACTGTATAAGATTTGTCAGAACTTCGCCAAGATCGACCTGCACCCGGACGTGGTGCCGGATCGGGTGATGAGTAACATCTACGAACATCTGATTCGCCGCTTTGGTGCCGAGGTCAACGAAGGGGCCGAGGACTTCATGACGCCGCGTGACATCGTTCACCTGGCGACCGCATTGCTGCTTGACCCGGATGATGCCCTGTTTGAGGCCAGCCCCGGTTTGATTCGTACCCTGTATGACCCGACCTGTGGCACGGGTGGTTTCCTCACCGATGCCATGAACCATGTGGGCGACTACGGTAACCGCGACAAGATCCCGCCAGTGCTGGTGCCGCACGGGCAGGAGTTGGAACCGGAAACCCATGCGGTTTGTGTGGCCGGTATGCTGATCCGCCGTTTGGAGTCCGACCCGGGCCGCGATCTGTCGAAGAACATTCGTCAGGGCAGCACGCTGTCCAACGACCAGTTCGCCGGTGAGCGTTTCCACTACTGTCTGTCCAATCCGCCTTTTGGCAAGAAATGGGAGAAGGACAAAACCGCCGTCGAAGCGGAACACAAAAAAGGCGAGTTGGGCCGGTTTGGGCCGGGCCTGCCGAAAATCAGCGATGGCTCCATGCTGTTTTTGATGCATCTGGCGAGCAAGCTGGAACTGCCGATCAACGGCGGTGGTCGCGCCGCTATCGTGCTGTCGGGTTCGCCACTGTTTAACGGCGGTGCCGCGTCTGGCGAATCGGAAATTCGCCGTTGGTTGCTGGAAGACGACCTGATTGAAGCCATTGTAGCGCTGCCAACGGATCTGTTCTTCCGCACCAATATCGCCACCTACCTGTGGATTCTGTCCAACAAGAAGCCGCAGGAGCGCAAAGGCAAGGTGCAGTTGATCAACGCCACCGACCTGTGGACTTCAATCCGCAACGAGGGCAACAAGCGCCGTATTGTCAGCGATGAGCAGCGCCGCCAGATTCTGGACATCTACGCCGCAGGCGAAACCGGTGCGCTTTCCCGGATGCTGGACTACCGTACCTTTGGCTACCGCCGTATCAAGGTCCTGCGCCCGCAGCGCATGACCCTGGAGCTGGATAAGGTGGGCATGGAGAGGCTGGAAGCCGAAGCTGCCTGGGAAAAGCTCTCTGACGCGCATCAAACATTCTGGCGCGAAGCCCTCAAGCCGCTGATCGGGCAAACGCAGCCCTATAGCTGGGCAGAAACCTATGTTAGGAACTCGATCAAGTCCGACGAAGCCAAGCAGCTCAAGGTCAAATCCAACATGACATTGATCACCGCGCTGATCAACGCCTTTGGTCACAAAGACCCGAAAGCCGAGCCAGTCACGGATTCCAACGGCGAGCTGGTGCCAGACACAGATTTAACTGATTACGAGAACGTCCCCTATCTGGAGGACATCGACGACTACTTTGCCCGCGAAGTGCTTCCTCATGTGCCGGATGCCTGGCTGGATGAGAGCTTTACCGATGCCAGGGATGGTCAATTGGGCCGCGTTGGCTACGAGATCAACTTCAACCGCTTCTTCTACCAGTACCAGCCGCCGCGCAAGCTGCATGATATTGATGAAGACCTGAAGCAGGTAGAAGCCGAGATTGCGGCACTACTGGCTGAGGTGGCCAGCGAATGAGCCAGTACAAAGCGTATCCCGCGTACAAGGATTCCGGCGTTGAGTGGATTGGGCAGGTGCCGGAGCATTGGGAAGCAACAAAGGTTGGTTTTCTATCACAAAAAATTGGTAGTGGGAAAACCCCCTCTGGTGGCGCTAGTGTATACACATCCAGTGGCGTTGTTTTTCTTCGAAGTCAGAATATCTATGACGATGGGATTCGACTTACTAATGTGGCATATATCCCTCTTGAGATTGATCAAGAGATGGCAGGAACGAGAGTTCACCCTTGGGATGTTCTGCTCAATATCACTGGTGCATCCATCGGTCGATCCGCTATTGCACCAGGAGAGTTTCAGCCAGCCAATGTAAATCAGCACGTTTGCATTGTTCGGCTACCTAATTCAAATGTCGCTAGATGGGTTCATGCTTCCTTTTGTGGGATGTCAGTCAAGACACAAATTAATGTACTTCAGAGTGGCGCAGCTCGTGAAGGGCTGAACTTTGAGCAGGTTGGAAATATTCGAATTGCTTCTCCCCCTGGTGACGAGGCTCAAATCATTTTGGAGGAGATTGAAAATCAAACCGCCCGGATTGATGCACTGATCGAGAAGAAAACTCGCTTTATTGAGCTGCTGAAGGAAAAGCGTCAGGCACTGATTACGCACGCGGTCACCAAGGGCCTAGACCCCAACGTGAAGATGAAGGATTCCGGCGTTGAGTGGATTGGGCAAGTTCCGGTGCATTGGGGGGTGAAGCCGTTCTTCGCTTTGGTAGCAGAGTTGAATCGAAAGAATACTGGTCTAGTTGAAACCAATATTCTTTCTCTTAGCTATGGAAGCATCATTCAAAAGCCTGAAACCAGAAATATGGGGTTGACGCCGGAGTCTTATGAAACCTATCAAATCGTAGAGCCTGGCGAAATCGTATTCAGATTCACCGATCTGCAAAACGACAAACGGAGCTTGAGGTCAGCCCAGGTTACGCAGAGGGGAATCATTACCTCTGCGTATATGGCCGTGAAGCCGCACAGCATTGACTCCACATATTTTACATGGATGATGCGCTCATACGATCATTGCAAAGTCTTTTATGCAATGGGGGGGGGGTTGAGGCAGTCTTTGAAATTTGAGGATGTCAGAAGACTCCCAGTGCTTACTCCTCCAGCCGAGGAGCAACGCGACATTACCAGCGCAATCAACGAAGGAACGGCTCGCATTGATTCTCTAGTTGAGAAAACAGAGCATAGTGTGAATCTGCTCAAAGAACGCCGTGCCGCCTTTATCACAGCCGCTGTTACCGGCCAGATTGATCTGCGAGGAGAACAATAAATGCAAGCGTCAGCACATCAGGAAAAGCACTTCCAGCAATACATCATCGACCGGATGGTAGAACAGGGCTGGAAGCTGGGTGATTCCAAGTTCTACGACACAGAGCGGGCAGTGTACCCCGAAGACCTGGAAAGCTGGATCAAAACCAGCGGCCAGCAGGAAAAATGGGACAAGCTGGAACGGCTAAACGGGGCCAAAACCCTTGAAGTGCTGATGGATCGCCTGGATAAAGCACTGGAGAAACAAGGCACCATGCAGGTGATGCGCCAGGGCTTTTCCATTGCAGGTTGCGGCCTGATCGAGATGACAGAGGCCGCACCGGAAGACAAGCGCAATGCAGCAGTCATTGAGCGCTATCAGGCCAATATTCTGCGCGTGGTGCCGGAGCTGAAGTATCACCCGGCCCGTGAATTTGCCATTGATCTGGTGCTGTTTATCAACGGTCTGCCGGTGGCAACCGTCGAACTGAAGACCGACTTCACCCAGTCCTGCGAAGCGGCCATGGATCAGTACCGCAATGATCGCCTGCCGTATGACGCCAAGACCAAACGCCGGGAACCATTGCTGACCTTCAAGCGTGGGGCGGTGGTGCATTTCGCCATGTCCGACTCTGAAATCATGATGGCGACCAAGCTGGATGGAGAAAACACCTTTTTCCTGCCGTTCAATAAGGGCCGCAAAAACGAAAGCGGCACGGTACATGCGGGTAACCCGCCAGGTGAAATTAAGGCCGATGGTACCCAGGAATACCCGGTAGCCTACTTCTGGGAAGCGGTCTGCCAGCCGAATGCCTGGCTGCGGATTTTCCATAGCTTTGTCTACGTCGAAAAAAAGGACGTGGTGGATATTCAGGGCAACTGGTCGAAGAAAGAAACCCTGATTTTCCCGCGCTTCCACCAATGGACGGCAGTGAACCAAATGCTGGCCGATGCCCGCGAAAACGGCGCAGGCATGACCTACCTGTGTGACCACAGCGCCGGTTCCGGCAAGACCAGCACCATTTCCTGGACGGCCCATGACTTAGTGAAACTGCGCGAAGATAACGGCGACGCGGTATTTAACAGCGTGATCATTGTTACCGACCGCAATGTGCTGGACGGCCAGCTTCAGGACGCGGTGAAGCAGATTGACCATCAGTTTGGGGTGATCGCCGCCATTGACCGGCAGAAGTCATCTAAGTCCAAGAGCAAGCAGCTTTCGGAGGCATTGTTGTCTGGCACGCCGATTGTGGTGGTCACGATCCAGACCTTCCCTTACGCGATGGAAGCCATCATCACTGATAACGCCTTGAAAGGGAAAAACTTTGCTGTGATCATTGATGAGGCGCATAACTCGCAGACAGGCTCTACCGCCGCTAAGCTGCAAGCCGCGCTGGGGATGAGCGGACAAGGCAAGATGTCCACCATGACGGTGGATGAACTGCTGGAGCAACTGCAAAAGTCCCGCGCCCGCCCCGACAATATCAGCTACTTCGCTTTTACCGGCACGCCCAAGCACTCCACTTTGATGCTGTTCGGTCGCCCGACAGATCCAAGCCAACCTGCCTCGGACGATAACCCGCCGCAAGCCTTCCACCTGTACACCATGCGCCAGGCAATTGAGGAGAAATTCATTCTCGATGTGTTGAACGGCTATGTGCCCTACAAAACGGCCTTCAACCTTTCCAAGCAGCTTGAAGACAGCAAGCGGGTGAGCGGCAAGGCCGCCAAACGCGCCCTGGCACAGTGGATGTCATTGCACCCCACCAATGTGACCCAGAAGGTGCAGTTTATCGTTGAGCACTTCACCAAGAACGTCGCCCACCGGCTGGATGGCAAGGCCAAGGCGATGGTCGTGACCAGCTCCCGTGCCGCTGCCATTCGCTACAAGAAGGCGTTTGACCGCTATATCGAGCAGCACAGCGAGTACGGCTTTATTCATTCACTGGTGGCCTTTTCCGGCAAGATGGCCGGTAAGCAGGTAATGCACCAGGATGACAGCGAGTTCAAGGACGATGTGTTTATCGTCGATGAGAACGAGGAGTTCACCGAGCAGAGCATGAACCCGGATGTCCACGGGCAGGATTTGCGCTTTGCCTTTGACCGCCCGGAATACCGGGTGATGTTGGTGGCCGACAAGTTCCAGACCGGCTTTGACCAGCCCAAACTGGTCGCCATGTATGTGGACAAGAAAATCGCTAACCATGTGGAGATTGTGCAGACTTTCGCCCGCCTGAACCGGACGGCACCAGGCAAGGATGAGGTCTTTATCATCGACTTCGTGAACGACCCGGAGAACGTGCGCAAGGCCTTTGCCGCCTATGACAAGGGCGCTCACATCGGCGAAGTGCAAGATCTCAATGTGGTCTACGAGATCAAGGAGCGACTGGACGAGCACGGCCTGTACGACGAGAAGGACTTGACCGCATTCAAGGAAGCCCGCTTCAAGACCATCCGCGATATCACCCATACTAAATCGCCGCAGCACAAGGCGCTGTATGCCGCTACGGCGGGAGCGACGGCCTTGTATAACGATAAGATGAAAATGCTGCGCGATGGCATGGCTACCTGGGAAGCAGCGTTTGAGAAAGCCCGCGCCAAGGGTGACGAGGCGGGTATGAAGTCTGCCGATCACCATCAGGAAGAGTATGCCGAGCAGATCAAGGCGTTGATAGGCTTCAAGTCGGACCTGGGGCGCTTCTGCCGTACCTATTCATATATCGCCCAACTGATTGATTTCGGCGACCCGGAATTGGAGAATTTTACTGCTTTCGCCAAACTGCTGCAAAAACGCCTGCTGCACGAAGCACCGGAAACCGTGGACTTGTCAGGCCTGGTGCTCACTGGCTTTGACATCAATGCTCGACCCGATGACGCAGAAGACGAAGGCGAAACTCCGGTATTGCAACCGGCAGGTGCAGGAGGTGGTGGCGCGGCAGGAGATAAACCTAAATTCGTCAAAGAGATTATCGAACGGCTCAACAGCCTGTTTGGTGAGGCGACGCCGATCCAGGATCAGGTGGCTTTCGTTAATCAGATTTCAACGATTACCGGTGAAAGCGATGTCGTCATGGCTCAGGTGGAAAGCAACACCCGTGAGCAGGCCATGAAAGGCAACCTCCCCGGTGCTGTTCAGCAAGCGGTTGTTCGTGCTTTGTCCAGTCATCAGAAGCTGGCAACCCAGGTGCTCAAGTCTGACCGTCAGGGCATGACCGCATTGGTTGATATGGTGTATGACCTGCTGCGCGAAGGCAAAGACATCGACCTGGATATGGATTAAGCCGATGCTTGACCTGCTGAATCTGCCAGGCATCAAGCCGGTCGATATGCGCCACGAAAGCAAATGCCTTGTGATAGTTGCTGAGCCGGTAACGGTCGAGGTGCCGTTATGTGGGGACTGCAACATCCCTATGCACAAACACGGCACGCGCAAAAACAAGTTCATGGACACGCCGTTATACATGGAGCCCGTCCGCCTTGAAGTTCAGCGCCCGCGATTTCGCTGTGAGTCGTGCGGCAAAATGTTCATGTCGGAGTTGAGTTTTCTGGATGACAAACGCCGAGCCACCAAACGGCTGGTCGATGTCATTCGGCAACAATGCCTGGGAACCACCTTCCATGCTTTAGCCGAGCAAACCGGTGTGGCAGTGAACACCGTCAAGAACATCGCTCACGATCTCATTGAGGAACTCTCCCAAACTGTTCGTTACGAAACCCCGGTCATTATGGGTATCGACGAAGTGAACCTGGCCGGCGGGTATCGCTGTGTAATCACCAACCTGGCAACCAACAACGTCTTTGATATATTGGAGCATCATACTCAAGAGCACCTGAAGCCCTTCTTCAAGGATTTGCCGGATGCTGACAAGGTGGAATGGGTCTGTACGGATATGTGGCGACCCTTCAAGCGTTCCTTTGCTCAGTATCTGCCCAACGCCAAACTGGTGATCGACAAGTTCCATGTCGTCAAGATGGCCTCTGAAGCCTTGGAAGCAGAACGCAAGAACTATCAGGCGCAGTTAAGCAAAGAAGATCGGATTTACGTCAAAAAGTCCATTCGCTGGCTCACCCTGAAGCGGCCCGGCAACCTGACGCCCGCAGAGCAAAAGGCGCTGGAGGTTGTAAAGCAGGCGATCCCTGAACTTGCCGTGGCCTATGACTTCAAGGAAGCCTTCTTCTGCATCTACGACGAACCCGACAAGCAGAGCGCTCAGAACGCCTTTGAGGCTTGGGAGAACAGCCTGCCGCCTTATGGCATGGAGCCTTTCAAAAAACTGGTGAAAACGGTACACAACCATTACGACGATATCTTTGCCTACTGGGATGCGCCGTTCTCAATCACCAATAGCTATACCGAAGGACTCAACGGCTTGATCAAGATGTCCAACCGGTTAGGTCGGGGTTACAGCTATGACATCATCCGTGCAAAGACGCTGTATTCCAAAGAAGCCCGCAAGGTCGGCAGTGGTATTCGAGCAGGACGAGGCAAGGTCGAGTATGGGCCGCACATTCCGACATTGTTGAAGCAGGCAGAAGGTGGAGAGTTGGATTAACGTGAGAGAGGGTGCGTCTGAGAATCCAACCAATGTTAGATTCTCGCAGGGTGGTGAAAAACAGAAAAATCCAACCAGACGCAGCTTTTTGTCCGACTAAGAATCAAGGGGTAGAATGGATGAATTCCAACCCTAGAATGCAAATAGCCATTTATTTTTACAATATTGGCCTTTCTTATGCGAGAAAGGCCAACCTAAAGTGGATAGTGATTTAGCCGACTAATTCATCTTCAGAGGATTGCTGCTCAGAAGAAAAAATAGCATCCAGAACTTTGGTCGAGCGCAACAACGCCTCAAGAGCTGCACGAAGTGGAGAAAATACTTCATTCTCCACTGGAAATTCACCATATTCCTTCCAACACTCAGTCAGTAAATTATATTCAATAGTAACAGGTAGGAAATAGTTACCTTTACCTTGGTCTAAGAACCCTAAATCCTGAAGTTGCTTACGATAAGGTTGCTGAATATTATTGGCATAACTAGCAATTTTTTTGACTCCGCCAAAATATCCGGTATTCAATTTAAACTCAAAACCAAACTGACCCTGTTCAGTGCCTGTATCAGTCAGGACGGCTAAAATATAATCAGCGCCATCACTCACTGTCGAACTGTTTTCAAACCAATATTTACAGTTAACGCCTTCAATGATCCAACCGGGATGCGACAGCCAACAATAGTCTTGATGCTCATAATTTGCTTTGCCAGCCCAGTTATTGTCTTTCATAAATCGCTCGATACACTGATCAAAGCTTTTCCAAAATGCTGGACTTAAATGCTGTTCAAAGTAAACAACAGCTTCGTTAAACATTTTTAGCTGTGAAAGAATCAGTGTACCGGCCTGGCGTTCTGCATCGCTGTGTTGATTCATATCTATTCCCTTTGAATTAAAATGTACGAACTCGATTAAGAAAGCAAAATACGGCATGGGCAGCCATTTGACGCGAAGATGACGATTTACCTTGAGAAAGAAGTTCTTTGACGTGCGATTGCAACGAAACCTCTAGGGTTGTGGCAAGGTGCCGCCATGAAAGACAGGGAACATCCCCTGGTTTGAACTCGACCCCACAGGTAAGAGGTTTTCCACCAGATGGCGTTAAAAATACAACAGCCCAAGGGCGTGATATGGCTCGTACTCTGGCCTCAGAACAATATCGAGCTACTTGTCCTTGCTGCTCATAAGCATCAATTTTCACTTCAATAAGCAGGAAAAAATTATCCGCATCAATTTCAATATCGACACGATTAGTATTATCCCCAGTAGGATTCGTCTCGACCTGCACCCGACAGTATCGATGATAATCATCAGGAATATCATTTCGACTATGGCGTATTGCCCGTAGGAATGACTGTAGAGGTAGTCTCCCAAACCCGTGGGTTCCCTCAGGATCAAGAAGCCAGGCAAGGACAGCGGTATTACGCACTTCTTTGCGCCCCAGCCCCGCGACTTCCCAAGGATCAAAAGATAAGGAGCTGTGTTGTATTGCTTCCAAGGGGTCAGAAAGCTGCTTGAAAAACTCAGCTAATCTCTCTGTATCGATATTTATTTTTTTATCTGGTTCTCTGGCCCACGTTGTGTCGTGCGGCCATTGTTTAAAAAAAACTGGTAGCCATTCAACCAGTGAAGAATTGTTATGTTCCATGAGATAACATATCCTTTTTCGCTTTAGAGCTTTTCCAGAATCACACACGCCACACGATTCAGCGTAATGAATTCCTGCCAGCTATATTGCTGTTGGTAGTTAAGCTGATATTGCTTTTCAACCTGACAAATCAGTGGACGCCTTTCATAAATAGCGCACAGCTTTGTCTCCATCTGATAGTGCCGACAAATACCGTCACCGCGATCGAGGAACTGCGTTTCACTGGCACGATCGACGTGGCGGCAGCAGGCTCCGCACTGGTTGCAGGGAAATTCTGGAGATAGCGTCACAGCTTGCTTAACCAACCACGCACAGAACGGGTATTCCCAGCCTCAAACGGCAGCGTGATATTCCGACGCTCGACCTCAGTTTGCAGCAACAATCCGCGCTGAATTTCGCTATTCACTACGTTAAGATGACGAGTAAAGAGCGCCAACTCTGACGTATCTATCGCGAACTCCAACGCCGAAAGTTCCAGTAGATAACGATCAAGTTCGGTATTAACCTGTTGATAATACTCCAGCGCTTTCTGGTACTTATCTTTAAAGGTATCCAGAAACGCCCATATCTTTTTCATCAACGCGCTGTGCTCGAGAAAATAATTCATCACCAACGTCAGAATACCAGTCGCCAGTGCGCCGCAGAAGGCGGCCAATTCCGGGCCAAAAGGAAAGACGAAAATTTTTGCTAATGCTTCGTTAACTACGGCTCCTGTTGCGACAGCCACCCCTGCAGCTACTAGCTTACTAACCGCTTTTGCCAACTGCCCTGGAGCTAAACCCTCTGGGTTAAAGACCATCACTTTGAAGGCCTGGACTAGGTTGTTCCACATCTCGCGAATTAGCCTCACCATCATCTTCTTCGTGGTAAAGAAGATATTGAAGAGTGTCGTGGTAATGCTGGACAACATGCCGCCAATCGCACCGTCTTTAAAGGAAGTAAGGAAAGTGCTAAATTTGGACTGCACCCGCTGCCAGACGGCGCGTAATGCTTCAGCCGAATCTTGCAGGAAGTCACCGGCATCGAATGCTCGGCGGTGTTTCTCAAATATCACTGGAATTCGCTCGCGGAATTCGAACCAAGTCTCCGCCAGAATCAGCCCCAGCATCTGCCGTGTTCCCATGCGAAAGGCATTGTTCAGCGTGGCACTGGCGACATTCTTAGCAAACTTGCTGCTGGTGTAATATTCCTGATTGATCGTACTGTTGTATTTTTCTCGTGCCTGCTTATCGGCCTCTTTCATTCGTGCAAAATCGGCAGCAGCTTTATTTTCCAGCTTATTCAATTGTTTCTGTTCTTGCTCTGAGAGAACTGGCTGGCTGCGTAATCGGGCAATTTCCTGTGTCGTGACGGCATGCTGTTCTTGTAGTGTTTTCACGAAGGCATCCATTGTTTTTGCCTTCTTTGCCTTGTTCAGCGATTCGTTCGTGAAGGTAAGATTCGATGAGTCATTGGCAAGATCGGCACCATCGCACTCAGCGAGAATACGTCTGGGATCGTTGTGAATCTCATAGGCGGAAATAATGTGGTCGAGGTTCTTTTTATCATTGAACGCAAAATGTTCACCGGTATAGGTATCGGTTAGTGTACCGGCCTCATGCGCCTTTTTTCCTGCTCGGTTGGTAGCGATGTAGTTCTTGTGGCTATGGTAATGATGTGAATCATACCCTTCGCGCTGCTCATACTGCTGACGTTCCGTATCAGTGGCATACACTCCCTGACGCACATTGTGAATGGTGTTCACATCGCCGCCGTGCTTATCTTCCAGCAAGAGAAAGTCTAACCCAAACGAGGTGGTAAGACTCTTGATCACCGTCTGATGTAACTCTTCACCCCAATCAAATCTGGCTGCGTTCATTGTGTTCTGCCCATAGCAATGCCGGGCCTATTCGCCCGGCAAGTTGATTAAATACGAGAGGAAAAGTCATTGAAATTAGAGGCGGATAACTCCAGTTTTTCGTCCAACACCTCTTTGTTCAGCAAATTCATACCGTTGCTGTCGGTCTGCAATTGGATCACACCATCTTCAATAACGGCCTCGCCGTTATTTTGTGTTACCGGCTTAAACAGCGGGGTGGTAATCACGTCGGTCATGATGGCGGCTAATTCATAGCCGTGGTCGATAAGCATCATAATCTCTTCTGACTCATCGATCTCGGTAGTGATATTCTTTTGATGACGTTCAACGATGATCGCGTGCATCGCTTTCAGTGGCGTAAAGTAGTGCTGAACGAAGACTGCATGCATATTGGTGATAGATTCATAAATGCTATCTACATACTGCTGTACCTTCGTCAGATGCTCTTCAGCCGAATTCATTTTTTCTACTGCCGCAGTCACCTCACGGGAGCTTTGATAGGCGTTATTGAGCGCTTTTTCTGCATGATTATCGTAGGCCCAACCGGCGATAGCAATCAGCGGAGCGACCACCGCGCCGCCAAGTACCATTGCACCGCCAGCCATTCCCCAACCACCTGCAGCCAATGAGCCACCGCCAATCGCCGCCATCGTAGCATTATAAGCTGCCACGCCAGAGAGCGCTGCAATCGGCGTTCCGGTAGAAGCTGCAGCAAAAGCCATCACGCCGCTGTACACGGCAAAACCGGCCGCAGCACCAGAAACCCCAGCACCGACGACCGTGGTCAAGTATTCCGTAGCGGAAATAGCTAAGCTCTGGATTTTATTGATACTGTTCTTTGGCACTGTCAGATGGAGGTTCTTATGTCCATCTTTTGCCATACGCTCCAGAAGCTCAACGGCAATCGTGTTGAATTCATTAAAATCTTTACCGATTTTTAGCTCCGCCTCACCCAGTTCGGTCAATTTTTTAGACGTTGTCTCATTGACCGTCTCAAAGCTCTCCTTATGCTTATCAAAGCGACGCTGTGCGCGATCTAATACGTCGTCGGCTTCCGATTTTTTCTGGTAGCCGTCATACGCTTTTTTGCCACCAAATGCCGTTGCCGCTGCTGCGACACCCAAAATAATAAAAGGTAATGCCATAAATAATGATCTCCTGTGCTATAAGTCGCTGTTACCAGCTATGCATCACATTCCAAAACTGGAATTGAGTCGCGATCGCTAGCGATGTAGTTATGCAGCATATTGATGACAGTTGTTTTTAACCATTCTGGTTCCAAGATCTCAATATTGGGTAACCAGAATAAAACTAATGGAATAATTTGATTCTGGTGTGCGGCTTTACAGATCAATGTCACTCCATCATCCTCTTCGAATAATAATTCTTGCTGGGGCAGCAAGTCGCGTCTGCGAAAGTAACCAGCAATACTGTGGTTAATACGCACCCGAACCTCAAAAGTCTCTTCACTAACCCAGGGATCGCGATGCTCATCAATTAATGAAAGAGTGAGAGTATCAACAGTAAAATGCTCTTTTTTTATATCCAACCAATGAATTTTGCTTAACGAAAATGACTTTAATTTTCCGCTCTCTGTCGCTTGTAGATACCAGATATTTTTTTGGTTAACCAGCTTATAAGGGTGAATAACCCGCATTTTGTTTTTGTATAAAATATGGCAAACACTGTTTTTCTGAATCGCTTTCTCTAATAAATTAAAATACTTCATCAAATCATTTTTTGCTGAATGTTCTGGGTTATTAAAATGAACTCTAACGTGTTGTTCCTCTGTACGCTTTTCCAGATTATTCCAAAAATATTCATCTCTATCGGGAAAAACAGCGTCGGCATCTAATAACTTAGCTAACTGGTTATGCGAAGCATCATAACTGCTATTCTGAGCACGTGAAGAAATTAACCTATATTCCCCATCGCCACAGCCCTCAATAAATGAGGAGAGCATATTTAGATCGCGATAAACCGTTCGTTCAGTGATATTAAATTTCTTCATTAACCGATGGCGACTAACCACACCATAAGTTTGTAGCTCCATCAGGATATCCACTAAACGTTCTGCTGAGCTACTCCGTGCAGAATCAGCCATAAGCTCCTACCGTTTTGTTTGCTTAACGCGAATTATATATAAGGAGCTGACAAGCCCTGTCAGTACATCGGCAGATGCGCTCTTTTTTTTTAGAATTACCCACAATTTATGTGAACACCATCAAACTTCCCAGTGCGGCAGTTCAGCACGAACGTGGCACGCGGCTTCTCACCATCATTACAACCGAACTAGCAGCCGTTAGATCACCAATGCTGGTTGCTTTCCCGCACACAATTTTACCGTTATGCTCACATTGCGACCTGTGGTTTATAATGCGAGAACAATAGGTTGTTTTCGTTCATTATTCAGTGAAGACATATTCTGTGTCCACTGTCGGCGAAGTGTCGCCCACACACGACGATAGCCATAATCTAGTATATCGCTAATGATAGCAAGGATGGAGACGTTCATACCTGTCTCCAATCGTCTTTACCCATCAACCATCAATATGGTATTCCCAGAGCAGAATAATTTCAGATAGATATTATCCCCATGCACACCCCCAATCTGTGGCGGTTTTTAA